>CAJPOF010000009.1 GCA_905372235.1 uncultured Treponema sp. | reverse complement strand
AAGAATCGGACAAAAGTCCGATTCTTGGGGCGGACATAAGACCAATTATCTCGTTAAAAGACACGTTAAAATGTCCGCCCTAATGCAAATCCCCCTCTCTTCTATTTCCTTTGGACAGAACGCCTCTTTTAGGTTTATCGATGCAAAAATCGCCCGTTCGTTATCCATCGTCATTTTCCAGAACGGGTACTTTATGATTATCGGCGTGTTCGCCCCCACTCCAAGCTCAAGATAAAGCACATGAAGATTTTTCACTCGCTCGATAAAATCATGGTATGCAAGCGACGCTTTGTGCCAGCCTTCGTCTTCCACAAAAGAATCGTCGGAACGAAGGTTCATTGTACAGCCGGAGCCGTCGTCGGGGCATTTCGGCAAAAGTTCCGAAGGGATTTTCATACAGATTTTTCCGTCGGCAGGAACTTTGAAAACTCCGTTTTCATCTTTTATAAATCCCTGAAAATCCATAACTTTCATAACCCAGTCATAATTGTCATATGTCTTTTTTAGGTTCGCCTTTACGCTCTGAAAAAGACCGTAGTCCCCTTGCGTATAAAAAAGCCGTTTTTTGTCAAATCCGGCTCTTTGAAACTGATGGTCAACGTTGGCGGTAAGCACAAAATAGTCCTTTTCGCTGAAAATCCTAAGAAGAGATTTATATACCGGTCTTGGAGGCTCGATATAGCGGTTAAAATAAATATGCCTTGCCCACCATGCCCAGCGTGTGTTTTCGTCGGGGAACGGGTAAAATCCGCCTGAATACATATCTTTGATTCCGTATTTTTGGGCAAAGTCGAAAAAATAGCGCATGAAGCGTTCGCCATCGTATGTAAGTCCCGCGGAAGTTGAAAGCCCCGCGCCCGCCCCTATAAGGATTGCGTCCGCGCTTTCGAT
Organism: uncultured Treponema sp.; assembly: GCA_905372235.1. Classification (GTDB taxonomy): domain Bacteria; phylum Spirochaetota; class Spirochaetia; order Treponematales; family Treponemataceae; genus Treponema_D. The sequence goes on along the minus strand of CAJPOF010000009.1, from coordinate 49,695 downwards.
TTCATGTTTAAGGCGTGCAATTCTCTCGCCTTCGCTTCCGATTCCAAAGGACATCTCGCCGCTCAAAGACCTTGCAGCCTCAAGACCCATTCCTATGCTTTCAAGATAGCCGTTGGATTTTTCATCGTATGAGTTCTTCATAGTATTTTTTGTCCTCGTCCTTAAAGACATTGAATATCACCCTTTCCATACTTCCCTGATGAGTTTCTATCCATTCCGTGACGGATTTTACGGCAATCTCCGCCGCCCTTCTCGGTGGAAAACAAAAAACGCCCGTCGAAATGCAGCAGAACGCTACGCTTTTAAGGGCGTTTTTTTCGCACAAGTCAAGAGTATTCAGATAGCAGTCCGAAAGTTCTTTTTTGATTTCAGGCGTAAGACCTGAACGAACGACAGGTCCTACGACGTGAACCACTTTTTTTGAAGGAAGGTTGTATGCGTCCGTGAGCATGGGAACTCCGGTGGGCTGCTCATAATCTTTTCCATACAGAGCGCGCATTTCGTTCATCTTTCGGTTGCATTCAGCCCTTAGCTGAACCCCTGAAAAACTGTGAATCACGTTATCTATGCAGCCGTGCATCGGAACAAAACATCCGAGCATTTGTGAGTTCGCCGCATTTACAATCGCATCCACGCAAAGGCGGGTTATGTCCCCCTGCCAGATTGAAATTGGACTTTTTGCAACGGGAATATCCGAAAGTCGCACTATGCCTTTTTCATTTGCCCTGAACGAAAGATATTCGTCCTGGATTTTCAAGATTTTTTTTGGCATGGGAATTGGAAGCCTCACATTCATCAAGGAACGCAAGATTCTCCGGTTTTCTTCAAAATCACCCGACACGAAAATATCCTTGTATTCATCGCGTTCCGCCTTGAACGCTTCCAAAAGATACGAAAGTCTTTTTTCTTGAATAGATTTGTCCATAAAACTCGTTTATCATCAAAATAAATATATAATTCCCACATAGCAAGGAATCCGCCAGATTTTAACCAATAAGAGACCTCTTTCTCATTTTTCCTCCAAGCCACCTGAAAGAAGCCCGTCTAACTACGCAGTGAAACCGCAAAGCAGCTCGACTGTCTATTCAGATTTGAACTGTATGTTAGGTTTTATTTTTTCTGTCGTCTACATCTTTATAGACTTCCATATTTTCTCTTTTACCGATGCCTCAAATTTCTATAATTTCTACTTTTTCCGGAGTCAGAAGTCTGTAAACGATACGTACAGTTTTTCCGCAAGTGTACAATTTATAAAAGCCTGTTAAATCCATATTCGCCTTGTTTCCTAATGGATAACCAAGAAATGGGTTCTTATCAAGCCTAGCGAATTTATTGTCTACTTCAACTCTTATGCTGCCGTCCAAATTATTGTATTCTTCAGCAGCCTCAGGAATAAGTTAAATTTTATCAAATTCATCTTTTTTATCTTCCTATTTTTTAGCCATCAGTTATTCCTTAAAGATGACCAGCTGACATTTTTTGAAGCATCGTAATGGCACATTCGCTCCTGAACCATAGAATAAATTTCTTTTTGTTCTTCAATTTCTTCCAATTCGGCAAGTTTTTCGTAACGGTCAAAAGGCATTATGACAGCTTCCATAGTGTTATTTTTCATAATAAATACAGGTTGTTTGTCTTCAGAAATTTTTCTAACAGTCTGAGTAAGAGTTTTCTGTAATTGAGGAATCGGCATGATCTGTACTGTGTCTACCATCATATTATCACCTCGGTTTATATAATAATATGTATTTTGCAATTGGAACAACAAAGACATCAAAAGGAAGACTGCAGAAAAGTAAAAGGATTTTATACAGCGCCGGACTTTTCTAAACTCATCAAATAATGAAAAATCTTTCTTGCAAATACCCAAAGTGTGTTATAATTGTTAAAGGTAATATTCACTCACAACGGAGGTCGCATTTTGCGTATTGGCTTATGAATGTACACAATGTAATGGAAGAGTATGTTGAAAAAAACGTCAACGGTCTTTATAAGAATCTTATGGAAGAAAAGACACCTTGGATTCCGTGCGACTGCGAAAATTGTCGCCTTGATGCCATAAGTTATGTGCTGAACAGACTCACCCCCCGTTACATAGTGTCGGGTAGAGGCGCAGTGTACGCCGCCCAGTTTCTTGAAAGTTCCCAGCTCAATGCGGACGTTACCGCCCTTTCGATGGAAGCGATACGAGTGATAGCGTCAGTGCAAAGACCTTACCACAAGACTTCCGCAAAACCGAACACGCCTTCCGCTGAACGAAAGAAAACTTCCCCAGTTTTCAATTTTCCCGTGATAAGCGGAGCCGTATACTACGGAACTACATTCGAGCCTGTGATAGGAGCGGAAATCTCGCTTCTTGACCAAAACGGAATAGTAGCGATGCACGATTTTTCTTGGCCGAATCCGGCAACCACATTCTCCTCAACAAAAGGCTCGTTCTCTTTTTGGCCCAAGGAACTTTCCTCGGCTACGCTGAACGAGACAAAAAAGTTTTCGTTTACGGTGGAAGCAAAGGCGGAAGGTTATCCTGCTGTCCGACAAGGATTTGAAATAGTCCTTATGAGCGAATCGGAGCGAAAAACCACGATAAGCCAATCGCTCACGATGAAAGTGCAGGATCTTATCCTTTTCAAGGATTAGACCTGCACAAAAAATCATTTCTTTCTCTTCAGTAAATCAAAGAGCCGGATAACGACGCCAACTTTGCCGAAGAGAATCCAATAGAAGAACGAAAGAGCTGCAAGAATCGGTATTCCGCAAAGCACAATCAGGAAAAACACTTTGACAAAACCCAGGATGAAATCAAGGAATGTCGAAATGAAAGATGAAAAACCTTCTCCTATATCCGGGAATATGAAACCCGTATCCGTGTGGTTCGACGGAAGCGAAAGCGATACGGATATGGTGGAATAGTCAACCTGATTTGAAAGACGTTTAAGCCTTCCTTCCATGCTGTCAATCTCGCTTATCACGGAATTGAGTTCCTTTTCTATCTGCAGAAGGTCCTTTATGTCCCTTGCGCTTTTCAGATAGTTTTCAAGTTTTGCTTTCATGACTTTTTTGTTCTGAATACGGCTTTCAAGGTCGTAATATTGTTCGCTTACGTCCTCGCTGTTCATTCCGTGGTTCAGAACCTTTCCGAGGCTTCCCGTGGAATTCATCGCATTCTCAAAATCCGCCGACGGAACTCTTACGGAAAACCATGCGTCCCGCTCTGAACTGGAGGAACTTGCGACGTAGCCTGAAAAATTTTCCGCCCAAGATTCAACCTTCGATATTGACTCGGCAAGGTTTGTAACCTCAAGACTTACGTTTCCCGTCTTTATGAGTTTTTTTTCTGCAGTCCAGGCAGTCTGAACCGCAGAGTTTACCGCCGCTTTTTTCATCTCACCGAATGACGCATCCGAAGCCGCCGATTCAGAATACATCCTAAGCATCGCTTTATCTTCGTAATTCTGTCCGACAAGAGCCGCACGCTTAGAGCATGAAAACGCAAAAAAAAGAATCAGCACGGAAACAAAAATACACGACAATCGAGTTTTCATTTTGACCTCCAAAACCGCCTTTAAAAAGCGGAGATTTTATTTTTCATATTACCCAAAGCAAAAAAATAGTACAATGCCCCTAAAAATCAGCAGCTAAATAATTTTAGAAAAAAATTATTTTCTTCGCCGATACAATTTTTTTTAGCCGGAAAATAATTAATTAAAACCAACTTATAAAAATCAACCAACCTTGTTGACACACCATACCGTTCGGTATATTATAAACATAACTTACCGCTCGGTATATAAACAAAATGCGAACGGTTTGCGTGCGTTTTTTAAGAACGACTTTTTCGCCGTTCTTCTTATAAATCGTGTCGGGAAGTTTTGTGGCTGTTCGCGAACTTCATCATTCTACTCGTGCGCTTTCGCACACGTAAAACTTTTCAGGAGAAGTTATGGATTCGTCTTTCTCTGACTGCATTTTCTATCATGTCTATCCGCTTGGACTTTCAGGCGCTCCCGAAAGGAACGATTTTTCGTCCCCAAAAGGCTCTTTTTTTGAGACCTTTGAAAATGAACTTCCCAGGCTCAAGGAACTTGGAGTGAACGCCCTTTACATCGGACCGATTTTTGAAAGCACGGCGCACGGCTACGATACTGTGGACTATTACCACGTAGACAGAAGGATAGGAAATAACGAAAGCTTTAAAAACTTTTCCATAAAGGCTCACCAGATGGGATTCAAGCTGGTTTTGGACGCTGTATTCAACCATACGGGACGGGATTTTTTTGCGTTCAAGGATTTGAAAGAGAACGCACGGAATTCAAGGTTCTGTTCGTGGTATTCAAATATGAACTTTGACGGAAGAAGCAATCTTGGAGATCCGTTCGACTACGAAGGCTGGGCTGGCTGCAAGGATCTTGTAAAACTGAACGTAGAAAATCCTGAAGTGAAAGAACATCTTTTTGGCGCGGTAAAATTCTGGATAGAAGAATTTAATGTGGACGGACTAAGGCTTGACGCCGCCGACGTGATAAGCCTTGGATTTTTGAGGGAACTTTCTTCAATGACAAAACAAATCAAGAATGATTTTTGGCTCATGGGGGAAGTCGTGCATGGCGACTACAACAACTGGCTTAAAAACGGAAATCTTGACTCCGTAACGAACTACGAGGCGTACAAAGGTCTTTGGTCAAGTTTCAACAGTCAAAATATGTTCGAGATAGCGTATGCTCTTAGCAGGCAGAACGGCGACTACGGAATCTACAAGGAACACCTGCTTTACAATTTTCTTGACAACCACGACGTTACCCGCATAGCTTCTGCCGTCTCAAGGGACGAATACCTTTTTCCGCTGTACGGACTTCTTTTTACGATGCCGGGCATTCCTTCCATATATTACGGAAGCGAATACGGCATAAAAGGAAAACGGAACGGTTCGTACGACAGGGAATTAAGACCTTCCCTTCCGCCGTTCAATAGTATTCCCGACTTCGCAAACCCATCGTGCGATAAAGACGCCCTTTTCAATTCGATTAAAAAATTTTCTGAAATCAGGCAAAACAGTTCCGCCCTCAAAAAAGGAAACTACTCAGAACTTGCCGTCCAAAACAAGGCGTTTGCGTTTCAAAGGGAGTTTTTCGGCGAAAAATATGCGGTATGCGTGAACGGAGACACAGAGCCGTTCTCTTTGAAACTGAACAGAAATCTTGACGGAAAATGGGAAGACGTTCTGAACGGAGGCTTTGTCGAAAACACAAACTCGGTTCAGTTGGATCCGTGCTGGCTAAAAATACTCAAAAAAATATAAAAGCCATAAATAAAAACTTTTTACGGAAATTAAAAAAGTTTATGCCCTACTCCCCTCTTTCCGTTCCGGCGGCGGCTTCTAAAAGCGGTTCGTACATCATGAGCGCATGGTTTTCGGCGACTTTTTCGTCGCAGAGTAAAATGCGTTCGCCGTCTCGGAGCGAAAACGTCTTGCGGTACAGCGTGTTGTGCCGAACGTAAATACCTGCTCCTTCGTGCGAAATGTAATGCGATTTTTGGTAGACTTCGTATGAGTTGTCGATGGGGCTGTCGCTCCGCCACTCCCCCACAAGCATTCCGTTTTCAATCCGAACGCAGAGCGCAAAATGGAATGCCGTATTGTTTTTAATCATCAAATCGCGGTAGTTGTAGACGCAGGTAGCGCCGCTTCCGAAGGGCACTGTTCTATTCGAGTCGGGAAAAACGTCGTAACTGTGGCGGAAGCGTTCCGTTATAGCAAGCGGCGTGTGGAGCGTCATCCAGTAAATGAGGTTTGAAAGTGCGCACAATCCGCCGCCGATCGCCGCAACCGGTTTTCCGTTTACGAGCATCATTCCTTTTTGGTAGCCTTTCCGCCGAGTGGGATTTCCGACAAGACGCCAAAACGAAAAGATTTCTCCGTCTCTTAAAACCGTTCCGTTTACACGTTCTGCTGCAAGCGAAAGGTTCACCGCTTTTCCGTTTTGCAGAGCCGTATCCTCTTTGCTCAAATTCCTGAAAATCGGAGAGGAATGAGAGGCGGCGACATACGGAAAATCATGTTTCAGTTTTTCAAGGGGGATTTTCGTCCGTTTGACAAATCGCGAACGGTTCAGCATCCAATACGCACGGCGCATAAAGGTGAAAAAAATCATTCCGCAAAAGAGGCGGAATTTTGACCGTCGTTTTTGCGGAACAAAACGGTACAGGGCATTATCCCTCATCGTAAGTTACGTCGATGACCCGTTTTGGATTTAAGACAGTGTATTTTACGCCGTTTAAATAGACGGTCTTTCCGTCAAGTTTTACCAACATCGCAGTGACAGTTTCAACATATTGAATCGTCTCGTATTTTAAAATCCGGTAATTACTGAGCTTAAAGCGCGTTTCATCCCAGTATGATCGCCATGATATGCGAGGTATGATATAGTCGTAATTTTCCTGTTTGTAGTCTTTCAACCGCATTTCGATGTTAGGCGGAACGCCGTACTTAAAATACTTATTAAATATATCGTTTTTTGACATCGCTTTAACAAAAACGCAATCTTCCATGTAAAATCCCAGTCTGGGATCTTCATACACACGAAACCCGCTGCCTTTTTCGTTCCGCAAATACAAGAAATATTCGCCGCCGAACAGCGCATAAAATTCCTTCTTAAAGTCTTTTTCAGAGTTTTTGAGCATCAATTTTGAGTTTTCTTCCTGAGCGGCTTTGAGCGGCTCGATGTTCTCAAACGGAAGCACCTTTCCCTTGTACAAGAGCCGAATGTCGCCGATACACGTGTCGTCGTATTTTGCGCCTTTGTAGACGGACTCAATTTTGAACGTGAGCGTTTGCGCCGTCTGCGTAAGAGCGAACGGAATCGACTGCCAGTCAGGGTTTTCGTCTAAAAGCGTGTAGTCCTTCTGCTGAAAATGCTTTCCCGCAGTCTGTGTGAGCGTGAGCGTTTTTACCCGGTTGTTTTTTGCGTAGTAATCCTTGTGCGCAAATCCGTTTACTATCTGAATCTCGTCAAAGCTGACCGCTTCGGAAAACTCAATCGTAATCGACTCGCCGATTCCCGGCCCGTCCTTTTGCGCTTCGCACCACACCGTCGAAAAATCGCCGTCCAAAACATTTATCGGCGGATAAAGATATTTTCCCGAAAACTGAGCTTCCACCAGCTCGCTTGTTGCAAGCACGGACTCGACAGGAGCTTTTTCAGTCTGCGACATAAACCATGCGGACTGAGAAAAAGCCGCACCCGACGCAAGAACAAACAAAAAAAACGGAAAAAGGATTTTTCCGCTGTAAGACTTTTTCATAAAACCTCCAATTTTGTGTGGAAAGAATAGCACAAAGCGTATACTATTTCAATTATGTTCGTTTCTCTAAAAAGATTTTTGCTCAACAAGCTGATTGACGCGCTGCCGTCGACCTGTTTTTCCTACCGACGTTTTATCCTCCGCCTCATGCACGTGCGGACGGAAAAAGGCGCAAAAGTGAACGAAGGATTTCGTGTCTACGGTTCGGGTGCGGTTACCATCGGACAAGATACGTGGGTCGGGAAAAACTGCACGCTCTACACGATGCCGAACGCCGTTATCGCCATCGGTAAAAACTGCGACATCGGACCTGAAACGGCTTTCAACTGCCAGACGCACGAAACGGGGACGGCGGAACATCGGGCGGGACCGTGCCGCTTTCACGACATTCGGATCGGAAACGGCGTGTGGGTCGGAATGCGCTCGGTCATTTTGTGTGCGGAAATCGGGGACGGAGCGGTAATCGGGGCTGCGTCCGTCGTGCTTTCCGACGTTCCGGCTAATGCGCTTAGCGCAGGAAATCCCGCCGAAGTCAAAAAGATTTTGCCTTCCTGATAAAAGCCGGACGGACGGTGTGCGGATTAAACCAGTTTTTGTACGTTTCGACGATTTCTTCGTCCTCGTTTTTCAGATATTCCTGCCAATAATCCTCGCGGATTAAAATATAACGCTCGTCAATCGGGCGGACATATGCAGAAAAATCCGGCAAGTCCGCATTCAAATGCGCTTCAAGCGAAAGAATATTCACCCCACAGGCGAGCCGCCACAGTTTTTCGGGTGCGACATAAAAATCCGGAACATAATTGAGCGCGTCCCGCAGATTTTTATCGTACGTGTAAACGTGATTTAATGGCAGGTGCGCAATCAAAAGCGAATCGTCAGGAAGCTCGATTTGGTCGGCAATGCGTTTGTAATATTCGTAGGGCGGGTCGCGCCTTTTGTCGTACAAGCGGGGCGTAAAAAACAAAAGCGCAAACAGTGCAAAGGGAACTGCATACAAAATCCGGCGAATGGACGGCAAAGGCGACTTTTTGTCGGGCGGATTTTTTATAGTCCCTTTTAGTTCCGAATCGGAGCCGACTGTTTCGTGATTTTCTTCGTTATAAAATAGAAGATATGAGATAAAAACTATAGACGCAGGGACGGCGTTCAGCATCATGCGGTAGCCCATGTCCAAAATGTCAAGATGCCAAAACGGAAAGAAGAGGACGAGGGGCAAAAAAAGCGCACAGTCAAAGCGTTTTTTCCGCACAAGAGAGAAAAACGCCGCGCCCCAAACGAAAAGAAAATACGCCGAAAGCTCAATGCTGACAGAAAAACCTGCGGATTTTCGCATAAACGGCGAGAAAATCGGCAAAACCGGCGTGAGCGAAAACACGTTTTTGAATCGGGGAAGCTGCGTAAAAAAGAGGGCGGCGCCGCACAAAAGTCCCAAGGGAATCAAAGCAGCTTGGATTTTGGGCGGAAGTTTTTTGAGTATCAAAAGTGCGGTAAAAATGAGCGCATAGGCAGCCGACACCAAATGACTTATGAGGCAGAGCGCAAACAAAGCAAGCGAAAGAAAACCGAACAAAGCGCGTTTTTTCCTGTCGCCGTTTTGAACCAACGCAATGACGCTCGCTCCGTACAAAAAGAAAAAGGCTAAGCCCGTCTGATTGTTTATGTAATTTATGCAAAGCGTCGTAACCGACGGAGAGGCTGCGGAAAGAAGGAGCGCCGTAAGAGCGGCAAATGGTCGTTTTTTGCGGAAAAGCGTTTCTAAAAACACAAAAACCGAAAGCGGAATAAGCGCGTTTGAAATCGCCGCCCAAAGTTTGCAGCCAATAACCGCATTTTTTGTGATGAGCGAACAGACTGCGCAGGCGTAAAAACCCGTTTCCGCCGATGGATTTTCAAGCGCGCCATGCATTACAAGCGATTTTGCTTGGAGCGCATAATAATAGCCGTCAAGCCCCGCCGGATATTCGGACGAAGAAAGCATAAAAAAACGAAGCGCCGCCGTAACGAAAAAGACGATAAATGCCGCGATATAGAAATGGGTATCGGAGAGATGCAGCACCCGTTCCCCGAAGCGAGGCATTTTTTCAGGCGGAAAAGTTTTACAAGCGGACATAAAGTGGATTTCCTTTCAAAAAAGTTTTTGCGTGCAGACAACGGAGACGAAAGACACACACGGAAAGATGGTAGCGAATATGAACGGGAATGTATATCGAAAAAGGGCGGCGGGAGGGCGGCGGTGAAATTGGTTTTTACAACCGTTTATTCATCTTCCGCCGCCCCAAGTTTTGCCGTTCGGCAAACTTGTATAAACCATCTTGCAAAAATCGGGCGTAAGTCTCGATTCGTGGGACGGATGGGCAGCGGAAAAATCAGTTTTACAGCCTTTATTCTTCTACTGCTGCCCTCAAGTTTCCCATGCGGGAAACTTGCACGAATCGGACGAAACGTACGATTCGTGGGGCGGACATACGACCCGTAATCAGATTAACGATGCGTTAAAATGTCCGCCACCCACTCCCTCGAAGAAAGGATTTTTTTCTGCTAGAATGGCGGGCATGAAAACAGACATTTCCATAACTGTCTCCTACGACGAAGAAAAAAATCCTAAAATCATCGAAAGCATTCTCAAAAGAGAACTTCATAGAATCGGAGTCGAACCGGAAAAACACGTAATCCAAAAGACTCTTGCAAAAAAGTCGATTGACGCTCGCCACGGGAAAATAAAAATCCACCTAAAATACAGCGTTTCCGTTGACGAAGAAAAATCGGAAATCCGCACCTCAGTCCTTCCCGAATGGAAAAACACCGCCGGCATTCCGTCGGAAAAGCTTAGAACGGTGGTAATCGTTGGCTCAGGGCCTGCGGGGCTTTTTGCGGCGCTTAAACTTTTTGAACACGGCATCCGTCCTGTCATAATCGAGCAAGGGGAAGAGACTTTTGAAAGAAGAAAAAGCATAGCGGAAATCGGCACAAAGGGAATCTTGAACGAAAACTCAAACTATTGCTTCGGTGAAGGCGGGGCGGGAACGTTCTCTGACGGGAAACTTTACACAAGGAGCAACAAAAGAGGAAGCGTTCCGAAAATCCTGGAAATATTTTTTCATTTCGGCTCGGACAAAAAAATCCTTACGGATTCGCACCCTCACATCGGAACGGAAAAACTTCCGCTTGTTGTGAACAACATTAAAAACTTCATAAAAAGCATGGGCGGCGTGTTTTATTTCGGCTCAAAGTTTACAGACCTTGTGTTCGCCGACGAAAAAGGCTCAAGGAAAGTCGTAGGCGTAAAATTCACCGATGTAAAAAGCCTTAAAATCTCAAAAGTCGATGCGGATTCCGTGATTCTTGCGACAGGGCATTCCGCATACGACATATATTACATGATGGCAAAAATTGAACCTAAAAGCCTTGAGCAAAAGACCTTCGCCATGGGAGTTCGCATAGAACACCCAAGAAGCCTTATCGATTCGATTCAGTACCACGGAAAAAACTCGCTGATGGAAGCGGCGGAATACAGACTCACATCACAGGTCGATATGCGTGGGGTATATTCGTTTTGTATGTGTCCCGGCGGATTTATCGTTCCTTCGCAGTCAAGCGAGGACGAAATCGTGCTGAACGGCATGAGCGCTTCAGGAAGGAACTCAAGATGGTCCAATTCTGCGATTGTTACAGAAATCCGGGGCGAAGACATTCCCGACGAGTTCAAGAATCAGGCGGAAAAAGAAAACTGCCCTTCCCTTTCAGGGCTTTATTTCAGAAAATGGCTTGAAAGACAGACCAAAACGCACGGGGACGGCTTCAAAGCCCCTTCCCAGCTGTTGAAAGATTTCCTTGACAAAAAAGATTCCGCATCCCTCATAGACACAAGTTTTTCTCCGGGCGTTGTTCCTTCCAGGCTGGACGAATGGCTTCCACCGTTCATGACAGAACGCCTTTCAAAAGGATTTTTGGAATTCGAAAAGAAAATGCACGGATTCTTGTCGGAAAAAGCGATTTTGCTTGCAAGCGAGACACGCACATCGACGCCCGTAAGAATCCTAAGGGACAAAGAAAATCTTGAAAGCCCGGCGGCACAAAACCTTTACCCTTGCGGAGAAGGCTCAGGTTATGCGGGGGGAATTGTTTCGTCTGCAATGGACGGCGAAAAAGTCGCGGCAAAAATAGCGGAAAAACTTCTCTAAAACCAGTCGAACGCTCTTGAAAGATTTCATGATTCTTTCAAGACACAGAAAAACTATTAAATCTTAGAAAATTTTCCGCACTTTACGGTCTTTCCGCTAATTACAACAGTATCAGTACCTTCTCTAAACTGCTCGGAGAATGAGGATGCGCAAGAGTCTACGACCTCAAAACGTAGAGAACTCAAATCGATTTTCACGATTCTGTTCACATCGACATAGGATTCTCCAATTCCGTTCACATGGCCGCCCTCGTCCGCAATGAAAAGCGCATCCTTTGTTATGCAGATGAATCTTGAAGGTCCGTAGAATGCAGAACGCCTTTTTTCTTCGCTTGCAGGTTGCTCCGTATGTCCGTAATGCGGATTGTTTTGTTTGGAATAGAAAGTCAAATCGGAATCAAGTTCGTCGCTTTTTATATCAAGCCTGATTATCGCACCGTTTGAAGTTCCTGCGTATGTGTCTTCAGGCTTGGACGAAGTTTTTCCGTCAAAATGATTTTTTGCAAAGATATAAAGTTTATCATCCCTTACATATAGGTCGGTAATTTTAGTTTAATCTTCTCCTTTTAGCACAACTTTAGAAAGTTTTGTCATGATATTAAGATCATGGGTTTTTACCAAATCTACTTTCAGGTTTCCGCCGGTGTTTTTGAGTTTTCCGTATGTCAATTTAGGAGTATAGGTGCTATATGAAGAATCTGCGGTGCTTAATGCAACAAAGAACCTATCCTTATCGTCAAGATAGATTTTTGTAATTGTGTCGAAAGAAGAATTAAGATTTAGCGAAGAAACGTTCACGGTCTTCTCAGAACCAGTGCCATCTTTCTTGTAGGCAACAACCGAAAGATCCGATGCCAAAGCAAGAATATAATCCTTGTTCAAAGCCAAATTCTGCAAACCCTTTGTACTTTTTATTTCAAAATCATCGACTTTTGAATAATTTCCGTTGTATCCGTACATATATTTATAGATATATCCCTTCGAGTTCTTGTACGTAAGAACGTAAAGGTCGTATGTGTTTCCGTCTATCACAAAGTCCTTCAGGACTTCGCCGGATTCAAAACTGACGGACGGATTATCCAATGTTTTCGTTGGGAATTTTCCACGCAGGAACCTTCAACCTTCAGATTGTAATATCCGTTCGGAATTTCAATTTTCGCAGAAACAGAAAAATCAGAATGGGGACTGACGTCTATCTCTTTTACTATTGGAGAAGGAGGCGGAATCGTGTTTTCATCGGAAGTAAAAGTCAGTTTCCATTTGGTAACTTTTCCAAAAAGATTATTGGACATAGGAGAAATTGTCCTTGAAGAAGGCAGGCCTATCGTAACAAGAATCGACTTTCCGGAATCTTTATTGTTTTAGTTAACAAAATTCGAGCATGAAAACAGAAGGAGCAAAAGCCCCGCCACAGACAAAAATCTTTTCATGTTTTTCTCATCAAAAATTATATCTATTCGACCTTTACCAAAAAGTCGAACGAAGCGGATTTTATTATTCCGCCGTAACTTACTAAAACCATCACAGTGTTTGTAACGCTCACACATTCCGCCGAAGAATAATCTATGGTTATTGAAGAAGAATCCACGCCTTCAATAAGAGTGTCGTTTATGTACCAGAGACATTTTGCGCCTTCCGGTAAAGACGGCAAAGTCCTCACCGAAAAACTTATGGCTTTTCCCTGATTCACAACGTATTTCATGGCGACAGGATCGAATTTTCCGCCCGTAGCGGAAATCACCGGAGAAGAAAAAAGTTCCTCATCGCAATCGGACGGAATTTTCTCTTCACAAATTTTTTTCATGTTTATGGCAAGGCTTTTCTGCCCCCGGACAATAGTTTCCGGCTCGGAAGAACCCGAATAGCAAAGACGGGCGTTCCTGTAAATTTTTATGGAAACCAAAACTCTGCTCCCAAGCGGAATCGAAGGAAGAGTAACTGTCTTTTTTTTGAAATCAGAAAGTTTTCCGCTAAGACTTTGACTCCATTCAAAATCCCCGGTAACATGAAGTTCAAGCGTGTACGTGTCATGCACGCTTGCGTCAGGATTTGCGATCTTGCACGAAAACTTTGTAAAAAGAGACGAGACATCGATTGAGATTTTTCCCATATCGTTGTCCCTGCTCTTGCAGGATAAAGAGAGCAGACCTACAAGCAAAAAAAGAAATCTCGCAAGTTTTCTTGCCATAATTTCCCCTAGCATGAACAAAAAATTAATAACAAACCTTTTAGAGGATACTACATGATTTCTGTAATTTCAAGACTTTTCTTCCGGTTTGTAGCCCTTGGAAACAATCTGTTAATTTTATTAAACATTGTTTTATTTTATAGAATATTATTGAAATTTGTTCTAAAGTGTACGCTAGTTCATTGAACAAGAGGTTTTCCGTGATGAAGAGATTTTTTCCAGCTTTTTTTATTTTTTTTGCCGCCGCCACAACTTCGATTAAGGCATCGCCGAACGTCAAAGGCGTGAACGAGGCTTTTTCGTCGATTGCCGGAACATTGACGGCCATAGTTCCCGAAAACACAACCGCAATGATTACAACCCCGGAGGCGTACGTAGGAAAACTGTACCCTTCAATCCCTAAGCATTTTTCCATAGGAATTTCCACTTCGGGAACATTGGTGGACACCTCCGTATTCACGGATAGAATTCAGGTTTTCTTGGACGACATGAAAGCTTCCGTAGCCACAATCGGAGGTTCTCTGAGCATAGACTTTCCTTCACTTCCGCCTAAACTTCCTGTTCCAACGACGAGCATTCAGGCAAGGTTCGGAGGAATCCTTTATCCGTTCGACATCGGATTATTTGCGATAACAACCGGAAAAGACCTTTTGAAATTTAATGCAGCCGAGTTCGGCATAGCTCTTGACTACACTGCTCTGGGTGCTGAAGTACGATACGCCGTCCTTCAGGGAAGCGTGTTCATTCCTCAGGTTTCGCTTGGGTTCGGCTACTCATTCCACACGCAGGACCTAAAAGTTTCAACATCAAAAGAAATTTCTTACGCTCCGCCAAGCACGAACACAGGCAATTTGAGTTCCGCCTCGAACATTTTTTTAAGAACGCATACGATTTTTGCTTCAGCGCAGATTTCAAGGCGATTTCTTTTCACAATTCCGTTTTTGGGAATCAGGGCAATAATGACAAAAAGCGATGCCTCGTACGGATGGAGCTACACGACGACGCAAAACGGAACAAAAGTCGATTCAGCCTCAGCGGAAGGAAGCGGAAGCCTTTCAAAGAATTTTGATTTTGCCGGAATAAAGCCGCAAATTTTCGGTGGACTTACGCTAACGTTCCCGTACTTCGAGATGGGCTTTTACACATCATGGAACATATTGACAAATTATTTTTCCGGCGCAGTTTCGATGAACGTAAAAATCTAGAAAACAAGATAATAAAAATCGACGAAAAATAAAATTCATGCGAAGCATAAAAAAATCCCGACTCGTTTATGAGCCGGGATTTTTTATGCGTAAAGCCACGCCTTGATTATCTTAGAAACTTATCGCTTCAGGCTAAGTACGGTCTCAAGAAGGGTGTCCGCCGTCTGTATAGTCTTTGCGTTTGACTGGAAACCTCTTTGGGTTACAATCATGTCCGTCATCTGCTCGGAAAGGTCTACGTTCGACATCTCAAGCGCACCTGAAAGAATGCTTCCCTTTCCTGCGACACCAGATTCCCCGACGTTAGCCTGTCCTGAGTTGTTGGTCTCGACATAGTTGTTGTCGCCCGCCTTCTCAAGTCCTCTGTCGTTTGCAAACGTGGCAAGGGCAATCTGACCTATAACCCTGTTAGTTCCGTTCGAATACACTCCGGTAATCACTCCGCTTGAATCAATCTTGAAATTGTCAAGGTAGCCGAGCGTGTATCCGTCCTGGCTGTAAGCCTTTGTGGTGGATTTTGAAGCGGACTGCGTGATCGTGTTCTTGAAACTTCCGATTGTGCCAAGATTTATGTTGAACGTGTGCCTCTCCGGGTTTCCGTCCGCATCCGCCTCGGATTCGGGCACTGTATATGATGTCGTAAGAACGATGTCGCCTTCCGCATTGCTCAATGCCCCTGAAGAATCGGTTACGCTTCGCAACGCGCCAAAGTTATCGAACTCCACGATGAACGTGTTTTCCATTCCGTCCGTAGTGCCAAGCCCTACCCTGGTCTGCGTGAAGTCGGCGTTGTCCGCATCCACGTTCACCGTCGCCTGCCATGCGTTCGGATTTCCGACCACCCTCTGGAACGAAACTGAAAGAAGATGTTCGTTTCCAAAACTGTCGTATATCTTCTGCTCTGTAGCCCAAGTTCCCTTTGCGACATCGCTTGCCGACGCGCCTTCAAGAATCTCAGGAGTGTTTTTATTCAGGTTGCAGGCAAAAAGCACGTTCGCCGTCTCCCTGGCAGGGTCTTTTGAACCTACGGGAATCACAAGATCCGTGGGAGTTGCGGAACTTTGTATTATCGCCTCTCCATTAAGATCCCGCGCCATCCATCCCTGGACTCTCATTCCGTTCGCAGGGTTCACGAACGTTCCGTCCTTGTCAAGCCCAAAAACACCGTTACGTGTGTAGAAAGATTCCTCGCCGTCCTTTACGATGAAAAAACCGTTTCCCTGAATCGCGACATCCGTGGACACGCCCGTGGACTGCAGGTTTCCTTGGACGAATACCTGCTCAATCGTCGCGATTGTCATTCCAAGACCGACATCCTTGGGGTTCACGCCGCCGAGTTCCTCAGTAGGACGAGCCGCACCTGAAAGCTGCTGGCTTATCATGTCCTGGAAGTTGACGCGACCTCGCTTGAATCCTGTGGTGTTGACGTTGGAAATGTTGTTTCCTATGACGTCCATTCTGGTCTGATGATTCTGAAGTCCGGAAACTCCAGAATAAAGTGATCTCATCATAAATCTTTACCCCTGCTATATAATTTACACGCTCAAATATCAATAACCGTAAACGGCTTTAACCTTTTCCATGCTGTAGAACATTCCGTTCACCTTTATTTCCGGCTTTTCACCCATTGTCGCCGCCTCCACGACCCCTTGAGTCGTCGCGTCTCCAATATTTATATCGACCGTCTTTCCAAGTATGCTTGAGGCATGGCTTGAGTTCAGCACGCCGGAAAGCCTTGAAAACGATTCGTTCATGTTAGTCATCTGCTCAAGAGAACTGAACTGCGCCATCTGAGAGATGAACTGGGTGTCTTCCATAGGATTTGTGGGATCCTGATTTGTAAGCTGCGTTATCAACAGTTTCAAAAAATCATCTTTTCCAAGCTGATTGCCTGTCGTTCTGGAAACGGAAGCGTTCGTTTTGTTGAAATTGTTCACGATATTGTCAACAGCAAGCTTTTCGCCGGAACTCATGGTTGTGTTCAAAGTTGTGTTATCCATGCCAAGACTCCTTAATAAAAATCCTCATCTTATGTATCGAACTTTCAAGCCACGATGTTTACAGAATTCGTGCGATAGTTCTCCGAAAATCCTTCGATGTTTCCGTCAAAATCGCTGTCGCCGACCTCGCCTTCGTAGGCAGCTATGCGTCTTGAGCGTGAAGAAGAATCAGAGCCGTTTCCGTTCCTGTTGAACTGGCTGTTCGAATCATGTCCCGCAAAACTCAAGTCAAATCCCGCCGTCTCAAATCCGCTTGACACGAACGCAGCCTTTAAACTTTCCGCGCTTTCCTTGAACGCCTCGAACGCTTCTTGGGTCGAGACAACGATGCGTCCGGTTATACTGTTGTCCTTCAAGTGAAGGTCAATCTTAACGTTTCCAAGCGATTCCGGATGAAGGACAAGTTTTATCTCACCCACATCGTTGTCTTTAAGCACGATATTTCCGGCCTTCACGAATGTGTCTGCGTTCTGCTGAATCTGATTTTGAAGCATCGCCTGAAAATTGGAATCGACGGCGGAAGAAACTTGCGAATTGCTCGAAAGAACATTTTGCGTCGCGTTCTGATTTGCGACCTCCACGTTCATCTCAATCTTGTTTTTTCCGTCAAAACGGACTTCCTTTATCTCAAGTTTTTCCTTCGAACTTTCGTCCTTTCCTCCGGTTCTCAAATCGTTCACCGTGATTTTCCCGTCTTTGTCAATGGCGAAAGTTTTTCCCCGCTTTTTAAAATCCTTGATTTCAATGTCATCGCCGTTTTCTTCAAAAAAATCATTTTTAACGTCGGAAAAAACATTTTTCTCGATAAAAACGTTTCCGTTCAAAGCGGAACTCACAAGCACGGATTTTTCATCGATGTCTTTCAAATCCGAGCGGATAGAATTTTTCTCGATTTTCTGCTCAATTGATTTTTGTACGGGAATCTCCGACTTTTCGGAAACCAGTTTAGGTTCCGGGACTTTCCCCGCGATTTTCTCCGCCAAAGAATTTTTCTGCTCTATGCCAAGTTTTGAATCCTTTGCCGGAAAATTTTTATTTTTTTCAGAGATTTTTTTTCTGTCATCAAGATTGTGCGTCTTTTCAGCTGCGGAAGGCTTTTTCTTTTTTTCCTTTACGGAAACATTTTCTTCCTTTCGAAAATGTTTTTCCTCTGCGGCGACGACTTTTTCCTCAGCCGGAACGGCTACGCTTTTTTCCGAAGATTCAGAATGTTTTTCGTCCACAGCCGCACGGTTTTCAGCCGACTTTTTGGCATCGTCCACAAGCTGACCGAAAGATTTTTTTGAATCGTAGGAATTTTCCGTTCCAGATTCCTTGGAAAACCCCGACTCCGCAGGCTTTTGCCGGACATTTTGCGGCACAAAGGAAGCGGAAAAATCAATCGCCTGAGTTAGGGCGTTTTGCATTGGCAATCCCTCCAGAAATTTTATCGGACGGATTGCCTTGAATCGGGCGGACTAAAGCGAAGAAGGTTTTGAAAGGCTTTTTCTTTGTATCTCAGCCGCCCTTTCGGCAGGCATCAGAGAAAGCCAGTAAGACCCCAGCGATGCGGTCCCGGAACGCTTTGCAAGTTCCTCGACTTTCCTAAGAACGTCGATTACAACCTGGTCATCCATCGCAAGAAGGATGTTAACGGCGGCTTCGGGACGCATTCCATTCAGATTCAGCGCAATCTGTTCGATGTTTACATTCTTATCATCGTACTTTTTTACGGTCTGGTTGAATGTTTTTTCCCGTTCTTCCTGCGATTTTTCTCTGTTTGAAAGTTCCGAAGCTATCTGCTCGTTGGCTTTTTCCTTTTGGGAAACCTCAGCCTCCCTCTTGTCGAGCTCCTCTCGCCAAAGTTCCAGTGCCTCGCGCTGCTTTTCAAGCCGTTCCTGATCAAGGTCGCCGGTTATCGGAGCAGAGGAAGTAGATGCGACTGAAACTTGTGGGTCTCTTCCCATAAGTTTATATACAGGCTCAAAAACTTTCTTTGCATTGATGACCCCAAGGTAGTCGAACCATAGAAGACCGCCAAGGGCCATGATGATAATCAGCATGATAAGGACAATGGATTTTCCTGCGTTTTTCACCTAAAACCTCAATCTCCGTATATTAGCGTACCTTGAAAAAAAAATCTATTCCAAAAGACCGCCGATGGCAGTTCCCAAGGTTATGTCGTTTTCCGCAGAGATTATTTTCCAGTAAAGGTCTCGCTGAACGGTAAGAACTTCCTCAAGGTATGCGTTCACCCTCTCGTACAGTCTAGTAGATTTCCAGAATGTAGAGCCGTTGCAGAGTATGCATACGGGTTTGGAAGCGTTCTTGCCTTCTCCGCTTTGAATAACTGCCGCTGAAAGTATGGCAGAAGCACAACGGGCAGAACGTTCAAGCAATGCATCAAGAATCTGGAACAGGCGGTCGTAGTCCTCTTCGGTCGCGGATTCCGAAGCGATTTTTCCAAGCACTGAACCACTGTCATACGGATTATGAAGGAAACTATCGAATTCAATAAGCGTCATGGACTCAAGTTTTCCTAGTTTTTCAGCCAATGGTTTTGAAAAAAGCCCGTCCTTTACCGCAAGCAAAATAAGTTCGTATGCGATTGAACCCAAGTAGCCGCCTGCACATTGTTTTTCTATCAACGCAGAATTCGGTTTTTGGGATTTTTCGTCGTACGCTCTGTCAAAATCCGACATTACAACATTCGTTGTCTTTCCCGATTCACACACGATTATCTGACGGGAAACGTTCGCTGAAGGAATTTCAGGCTGAATGTAGGCGGCGTTCATTCCGGTTCCAAGAATGAAACCTATGTATGATGAATACGGATATGTTTTTGCGGCAGCCTTTCCTGCAAGGAGAGCGGCAACGGTGTCGTTCAAAAGCGTAACTCGCCTAGGTTCGTTCCAGCCGTGAGCGACCAAAGCCTCCTTGAGGCATTTTCCGACTGCGCATCCCACGACTTCAGGTGCTTTTACTTCCTTAGAGAAGTTTATGAGAATTCCATCTCCGTCTTCCGTGATTGTCATCGGATATGAAAAGCAGAATCCAATGGAATTCGCCTTGTTTTTCAGATGCTCAAGGTTCTTTGCCAACTGATCGAAAAATTCTTTTTTGTTCAGATCCCTTTCAACTCCGGGCATCTTTGTTTTTTCCATATCGGAAATAGTCGCCTCTCCGTTTTCATCGAATGTCACAAGGCAGGACCTGAAATTCGTTCCTCCGGCATCGATTACAATGACGCTCTTGTTTTTTACGGCATCCTCCGGCGGAAGGCTGTAAGTCTGAATCATATCCTCGTCGGACTTTTCTTTCCTTAAACCTTTGTTCATGTCGTCAAGGATCGACTTTGCGATTGTGGCTACATCTGCATGGCAGACAAAATTGTGCCTTGAGAAAAAAGCTGCTACGGCTGCGTTCATTCCAATACTCCCATAAAATTTTATCGAGATTTCTGCCCTGTTGGCTGGAGATTCAGGCAAATCCACGGGAAATCCGCAATCAAGCGGAAATCAAATTCCATGGCCGCCTTAAAAACTCAGGCTTTAGAACTGTTCAATAATTTTACCAAATATTGCGTAAAAAGCAATAGAATGTTAATTTTGTTAGCCTATGACCTTGGATTTAGAAAATCTCAGAAAAGAACTTAATCCTGAACAATTCAGGGCGGTTACCACGACAGAAGGCGCAATTCTGATAATCGCCGGGGCAGGAAGCGGAAAAACCCGTGTGATAACCTACAGGATTGCGCACATGCTGGACAAAGGGATAGCGCAAAGCCAAATTCTTGCCCTCACTTTCACGAACAAGGCAGCAAAAGAAATGGAAGGAAGGATAAAGGAACTCACCCAAAAGAAACTCCAGCTCCTTACGGTCTCTACATTTCATGCGTTCGGGGTGAAGGTTCTGCATCAGGACATAGAACGACTTGGTTACAGGGAAAATTTTTCGATATACGACGAAACCGATCGAATCTCGCTGATAAAAGAATGTGGAAGGGAGCTGAAATTCTCTTCGGATGCCATGGATCTGTACAAGATAGGAACGCTTTTCAGCGACGTAAAGACAGGAAGGAAAGGCTGGCACGGAGAAAACGACATGTACCGGAATCTCTACGAATGTTACCAAGAGGGACTCAAGCTTTACAACGCAGTTGACTTTGACGATCTTATAGTGCTTCCGATAAAATTATTCGAAGAAAATCCGGATGTACTTTCCCGCTACAGGGAAAGATACAAATACATAATGGTCGACGAATTTCAAGATACAAGCCACAAGCAGTACGAACTCATGCGCCTTCTTTCTGACAAGAATGTCGCAGTGGTCGGGGACGACGACCAGTCAATCTACAGTTGGAGAGGAGCGGACTACCAGAACATAGTCAATTTCGAAAAAGATTTTAAAGTGACGGAAATCCGCCTTGAGCAGAACTACCGTTCCACAGGCACAATCCTTGAAGCGGCAAACGGAGTAATCTCGCATAACACGAACCGCAAGGATAAAAAACTGTGGAGCGGAAAAGGAAGCGGAAAGCCCATTGAAATTTTCATGCCGCAGAACGAAAGCGACGAAGCGTCCTTCATAGCCGAAAGCATCCAAGGAATAAGCATGGAGGAAAAACGAAAATACGACGATTTTGGAATCCTCATGCGGGCAAACACCCAAAGCAGATTCCTTGAAGAAGCATTCCTTGAAAGCAACATCCCCTACACGATGAGCGGAGGCACAAGTTTCTTTGAAAGGATGGAAATTAAAGACATCATAAGCTATCTTAGAGTAATCTCAAACCACGACGACGACATAAACCTTCTTCGAATCATAAACACTCCAAGAAGGGGAATCGGCAGGGCTGCCATACAGAAGATAAACGACGAAGCGAAACTTCTCGGCTCTTCTTTGTGGACGGCAATTCAATCCCTTTCAAAAAAAGACAAGGACGAAGTTGGCGTAAAACTTTCCGAAGATTTGGAAAATTTTTCGCTACTAATCGAAGAACAAAGGACAAAACTTCTAAGCGGAAGAGGACTTTCAAAAAAAGTCAGGGAAATGATTGAAGAGATAGACTACAAGTCCCACCTTATCTCAGAATTTTCAAAAAGCGAAAAGGCGGTCAGGTTCAAGCTCAAGAACATCGAATATTTTCTTACCATGATGGAAAACTGGGAAAACGATCCCGACAATCAGAATCAAGGTCTTTTCCAGTATCTGAACAGAATCACGCTTCTTGGACGGGACGATTCGGACTCGGAGGAAAGCAGAGGAAAAGTTAACCTGATGACAATCCACGCATCAAAGGGGCTTGAGTTTCCTGTGGTCTTCATAGCCGGAGTCGAGGAAGGTCTTGTTCCGCACCAAAGAGCTGTCGAAGAAAATGACGGCAACGTTGAAGAAGAAAGGCGGCTTTTTTATGTCGCGATAACACGGGCACAGGAAAAACTCATAATCTCAAGCTGCCAAAAAAGGAGAAAACAGGGCATTCTCATAGACTGCGAGCCTTCAAGATTCCTTGACGAGATTCCTGAAAATCTTGTGGAATACCACAATCCGCAGGAAGCGCTCCCTGAAGACAAAGCAAAAATGATTCTTTCGGACATGCTGAAAGAACTGAAGGGCAAAAAATAAATTCCCTCATCTTTTCCCAAATTAAAGAAACGCAAGAACCTTGTCAGGGCAGGACTTTATGCATTCTCCGCATGAATCGCATTTATCTCTATCGATTGAAGGAATTCCGTTCACCATTTGGATTGCGGTCTTAGGGCATTTTCTTACGCACATACCGCACTTGAAGCAGCCTGCGCTACAATCTTTTTTTATCTGAGCCTTGTTGTCGCTTCTGCAGGAACATCTTGCTATCGCTCCTTTTGAATCTTTTGGAATCAGTATAAAAAGTCCTTTGGGGCAAGCCTTTATGCATTTTCCGCAGCCTACGCATTTTTCCCGATTTACAACAGGAAGTCCGTGAGCCCCCATGCGGATTGCGTCAAATGGACAGACTTCAGCGCAATCGCCAAAACCTATGCAGCCGAAAGAACATTTTTTTGTTCCGCCGGCAACAAGCTGCGCCGCACGGCAGGTTTTTACACCGATGTACTCACCCTTGTCTGAAGCGGATTCTTTTGTTCCGTTGCAGGCAAGAAATGCGATTTTCGCTATCCGGGCAGAACCTGCAGAACCCATAATCCTAGCGATGGCGGAAGCGCAGTCCGCACCACCTGCAACACAGCCTGATGGCGAAGCGTCTCCTTTTACCACAGCTTCCGCAAAAGAATCGCATCCTGCATAGCCGCATCCGCCACAGTTTCCACCGCTTAGGGCATCCCTTATCGCCTGGATTTTTGGGTCAACTTTGACCGAAAAAATTTTCTTGAAAAGTCCAAGCAAAAGACCGAGCAAAAATCCTATCGTCAAGGCGACGATTATTGTACTGATTACAATCTTCATGTTCCGTTCCCGCAAAAAGCCGATTATGAAATCCGACCTTTATTTTGCGCTCCTTAAATGCAGAAAAAGAAACGCAAATCAATTAAAAAGTCCGCCACGCAGACTTCTCGACAAAGACAATGGTAAACCTCCAGGCAAGCGTTTACCCAATCTCTAGTTTATAAGTCCCTTGAATCCAAGGAAGGCAAGGCTCAAAAGTCCTGCGGCGATATAGAGGATTGGAGTCCCCTCGAATGCCTTTGGAACATTCGCGATTTTTAGCCTGCTTCGAACCGCGCTCATGACCACCATGCTAAGAAGAAAGCCGAGCGCAGAGCCAAGAGCGTACACAATGCTTTGGGTGTATCCGTAGTTCTTGCTGATGCAGTTTATCGTAACTCCAAGCACGGCGCAGTTCGTGGTTATAAGCGCAAGATACACGCCCATCGAGCGGTACAGAGACGGAATGGATTTTTTAAGAAAAAACTCCACCAATTGGACAAGGGACGCTATCACAAGGATGAATATAAGCGTCTGAAGAAATTCCAGATTAAGAGGAACCATCACAAGCTTGTATAAAGGCCATGTTACCGCCGTCGCAAGCACAATAACAAATGAAGTAGCGATTCCCATTCCGGTGGCTTTGTCGGTCTCGCTTGTCATTCCGACAAACGGACAGATTGCAAGATACTGGATGAACACGACATTATCCACAATCGCAGATTTTAGGAGAAGTTTCAGCACGTCAACCATTATTTTCCTCCTGAAAGAAAGGACTTGAAACCAAAAAATCCTTCAAAAAACCAAGGCGTTTTACAAAAATCATCATGTCTCCTTCGTCTCCGGATTTCCGTTTGCAGAATCTTTCAAAACGTCCGTTTTGGGCGGAGCGTTTTCCTTTGAGGGACATGAAAGTTTGCACGAAGCGCATCCCGGCTCTTCCGGAACATAAGGAACGTCCTTCTTTCTTGCCCTAGCCTGCCTTAGCCCCTGAAGCAGAGCCGCAAGAAAACCGAACACCAAAAATCCTCCGGGCGCGCTGTTGAACACACCAATCCTAAAATCTTCAGGAATAAGTTCCAGTTTTAGCGCAGTGCCGGAAAGAAGAGTTCCGCCTCCAAGAAGTTCCCTAAAAAACGAAATAAGCACAAGGACAACCGTATATCCAATTCCCATACCCAAAGAATCAAGCACGGAATCCAAAACAGTGTTCTTGGACGCAAACGCTTCCACACGTCCCATTATGATGCAGTTCACCACAATCAGCGGAAGAAACACGCCTAAAGCCTCGTAAAGGGATTCCACATAGGCATTCAAAACAAGCTGAACTATGGTGGTGAACGCCGCGATTATTATTATGAAAACCGGAAGCCTTATCGATGAAGGAATTTTTTTTCTGAAAACGCTGATTACAATCTCGCTCATAAAAAGCACGAACGTCATTCCAACGCCCATTCCGATTCCGTTGAAAATGCTTGTGGTAACTCCAAGGGACGAGCAAAGCCCTATGTTCAGTACAAGAAGCGGATTTTCCCTAAGAAATCCGTTTGTAAATATTTTGAGTTTTCTATTCATTTTTTGCTCCTTCAAAATATCCGAAAAGCGCCGAGGTTCCCGCATCAAGGAGATTTGCAACCCCAACGGAAGTTATCGTTGCCCCTGAGATTGCGTCGAAGTTTTCACCCAAAGAAAAACCGTCCTTTGCGTTCTTTCCCTCGAACTGACCGTAAAAAGTCTCTCCGCTCGGAAGGGCGAATGTCGGATCGTTTGCCTTCAAGCCGAATCCGGGCGAATCGGAAAGTTTAAGGAATTTCAAACCCGTCAAAGTTCCGTCAACCTTCATTCCGACAAGAATCGTCCCCTGATCGTATGTAGGGCCTGTAACCTGAACAGCTCCCCCCACAAGAGAACCTTCTTTTTTTGCGATTATAATGCTTTCTATCTTTATTTGACCGCTTGCCTTAGAGCCGAAATCTTTGACACTCTCAAAAACAAAATCGTCATCCGGAAAAAACGCCCTCATTGAAGCAGCGATTTTCATTTCCTGATTTTTTGCAATCCTTGGAGCGGTAAAATTGTTCACCACCGCAAGAACAGCGCACGAAAGAGAAGCATACAGAGAAAGAATAAGCCCAAGTTTTACCATCTCAAGATTCCCTTTTGCGGAAAAACTAGTCATTGCTTCCTCCTTTTTGGCAATCAGAAACCTCCGGATTTTTTCCAATGTTGAATTCCATGTCTATTTTTTTCGGATTCAGCCTTCTGTTCCCTTTTTTACCGTAACCGTACATTCTGACCGTAAGATTGTTCAAAAACGGAGAAAATGCGTTCATTATAAGAATGCTGAACATCACGCCTTCGGGGTAGCCTCCGAAATTCCTTATAAGGAACGTGATAAGTCCGCAGCCAAAACCGAACACAAGGCGTCCGGGAGCTGTAACGGGTGTTGTCGCATAGTCCGTGACCATGAACACAGAGCCGAACACGATTCCGCCTGTAAGCAAACCCATTCCGACATTCTTAAAAGCGTCAAAAGCGTCGGAAGTCTTTGCGAAAACAAGAATAAAGGTCGCAAGGGCAAAAGTTCCCAGCATGGAAAACGTAGCCCTCCAGTCGATGATTCGTAACGCAAGAAGAAAAACGAACGAAATTGCAATAAGGAATACGGACGTTTCTCCTATGCAGCCTGCCCTGTTTCCCCAAAAAAACGAAAGCCAGGTGAAGCTATCGGCGGAAAGTTGCCCTCTTTTTATCGCAGAAAGGCTTGTGGCGGCGGTAATTCCGTCCCACACAGTCGCATTTGCCATGGCATCCATATTCTGCAAGGAAAGTGACTTTTCCATAATCTCCTGGTATATGCGTGGAACAAGCGTCGGTTCGTACCACTTTGCGCCCATCGATACGGGAAAACTCAAGAAAAGCACAGCACGACCAGTCAACGCCGGATTGAACACGTTTGCGCCTATTCCGCCGAAAAGTCCCTTTGCGACAATCATCGCAACCGCTCCCCCAAGAACTACAATCCAAAGCGGAACAGTCGAAGGGCATACCAAAGCAAGCAAAATCCCCGAAACAACCGCGCTAAGATCCCTTATAAGAAGCTTTTGTCTGGTCGCAAGCTGAAACAAAAGTTCGAAAAGCACGCAGCTTAAAACTCCCGTGAAAATCACAGCCAAAGCACTGAATCCGAAAATCACGACACCGTAAATGCATTCGGGTAAGAGCGCGATTATAACGGAAAGCATTATTTTCTGCGTCGAAAGATTCATTGAAAAATGAGGACTAGACGCAAGGTAAAATCTATTTTCAGCCATTTTTTCTCCCATAGAAAATCAAGAAAAAGTCCCAACTTTCGGTTGACTTTTTAGGCACGTCCGTAAAAGAGCAGGAACGTACGCATGATATAAAAGTTTGCCCAAACGCAAACTTACGTTTTCTTCCGCTTTCAAATTCAACGCGCCATGGAACTTCGCACCAAAGCCTTTCCGAGCCTGAAACGTTGCACAAGATTTATGTTTGCAGGACAAACAAAAGCGCAGCAGCCACACTCTATGCAGTCCATAAGACCGAATCTTTTTGCCTTTGCCAAATTCTGCGCCTTCAACTCCCTGTTCATGAGAACAGGATTAAGACGCATGGGGCACGAGGCGGAACATTTTCCGCACGAGATGCACGGCTCTTCTTCCGTAAGAAAAGTCTCTTTTTTTGTAAGGAAAGTAACTCCGCTTGTTCCTTTTGCAACGGGAAAAGCCGCAGAACTCATCGAAAAGCCCATCATCGGGCCTCCCGATATAATTTTTACGCACTCCCCTTGTTTTAAGGAAAACGAGCCGGGAATCAGGTCGCTTACAAGAGTTCCGATTGGGACACGAATGTTGCACGGATTTTCAACAGCGCCGCCGCTTATGGTAAGGTTTCGCTCTATGAGCGGAAGCCCCAAACGGAACGCATCGCTTACGGCGCATAAAGTTCCGACATTGCTTATGATTACGCCCGCGTCCGCAGGAAGTTTCCCCGATGGAATTTCAACGCCTATGCATGCCGACACAATGAATTTTTCCGAGCCTTGGGGGTATTTTGTCTTTACAAGGGAAACGCTCATGCAAGTCTCGTAGCCTTTTTTTTCAATCAGGGATTTTAGAATCGGTGCGATGTATGCCTTGTTGTCTTCCAAAGCAATGATTCCCTTTGCCTCCACAAGATGAAGCACAATCGCAAGCCCGTCCACAAGTTTTTCCGGAGTTTCAAGAAGAGTCCGCTCGTCGCAGGTAAGATATGGCTCGCATTCTGCGGCATTCACAAGCACATATTCGATTTTTTTGTCT
Organism: uncultured Treponema sp.; assembly: GCA_905372235.1. Taxonomy (GTDB): domain Bacteria; phylum Spirochaetota; class Spirochaetia; order Treponematales; family Treponemataceae; genus Treponema_D. The sequence continues at coordinate 22,087 of CAJPOF010000009.1, read as the reverse complement.
TTAGGCGGATTAAGTTTTATGTGAGCGGGAAACGAAGCACCTCCCATTCCGACTATTCCGGCATCCCGAATGCGGTTCAACGCGGTCGAAAAATCGCAAGCAAACGGGTCAAGAGGCTCCATCAGCGAAGTCCTTTCAGAATCGTCCGCCTCGATGACTATGCACGGAACTTCCATGTTCCCCGTGACAAGAGAATTGCAGATTTTTTTCACAACGCCCGCTACAGAAGAATGAACAGGAGTGTTCATCGGTTTTTCCCCGAAGGAAATCATCTGACCTCTGGCAACTTGATCCCCAACCTTCACCAAAGGAGTGTTTGGGGCTCCTCCCATAGTCACCGGAATCGTAACCTTCCTTGACGAAGGAAACGCAGGACTCAAAGGACACTTGCAGGTAAGCTCCTTCATTTCCCTAGGGTGAATTCCACCCCTAAAAGTATGCAGTTTCATATCACTAAAACTATAAAACACAAGCAAAAAATTGTAAATGAGAAATTTTTTTTATACAAAAAGATTCACTTTCGATTTTTCAGGAAAACAAAAAATGAATCCCAAAATACTTCTTTATACGAACGATTTTATGCGGAGTTCAATAAAATTAGGTTTTATTTAGAGTAAAAACATTCTCTTACCCTGCAAAAAATAGTTGACAAAATTCAATGGGAAGGGGTTACAATGCATAAAAGATTGAAAATTAATTGTTTGCTCCGTGTGACATGAACATTTGTACAAGCAAATTTAACTCAATCTTAAAATTCTATTTATCTAGGAGACATAATCATATGAGTGATGAATTTGATGAGCCACGAGAAGTAGAAGTTCAATGGACAGAAGATTACGCAAGAAGCAATTGTAACGATGATGAAGATGGTTATGATAAGAACTCAATATCAAATGTTGATTTGGAAATTGGAGACTCTAGAGAAGCTATTGAAATTAATTCATGGGATGATATACCGGATGGATATGAACCGGCTAATGAACAAGATGCTGATGAGTATAATAATTATTTAGAACGTAAAGATTACCATGATTCTGACGATGAATAATAAATATTTTTTTTATTAGGTAGTTTTAGATTTATAGCCGATCCGTAAACTGAAATTGGTATCGGCTATTTTTTCCGGCTTACGAGCCGGAAATAGATTAAAGGAGCTGTCCCAAAAGAAAGGACAGTCCAAAATTTAAAAAATTATTAGAGATTCTATTTATGTAAGAATAAGAAAGTACCGCAATGCGGCAGGGGATTAAAAAAACTCTACAAAATCAAACACAAATCCGGTTTTGTACTTTTCCGCGTTCGCAGTTTGCTAATTTCTTGCACGGAAACTTTTTATAGTTTGCTTAATATATTTTATCGCCCAGTCGTAATGGCTTGAGGTTGCCGACACGCAGTAAGTTCCGAGCGACGAGTTTCCCGTCCATGAAAAAATATTTTTTGTAAACACCTGCTCGTCGGAAAACGTGTCGATAAGTCGCATCGTCTCCGAATGCGTTTTTTTCAAATTTTCCGCCGCAAGCTCGTACGGCGTGTTTTGACGTTTTTCCAAAAGCCGACACACATTTGCGGGTAGGTGCGCCAATTATACGGGGTCGGCATAATTTTTCTCACGATTTTGTATTTTCGCTTAGATTTTATTTGTAATCCGTGTAAAAAATCGACAGAGGCACTCCGAAAACTTGAATTAAAAAGCGGCATTTTCCAGCCTCAAACAAGAGGACGCAAAACGCCGCCTTAAAATCAAATCCTGAACTTGAGTTTCTTTCCCGTTCCTTCGTACATTTTTTTCCGTATTTCCGTGATGGAAGGATCGGAAATATAACTGTCGAAATTTGTCATGCGGTCTATGATTCCGTTCGGCGTGATTTCGACAATCCTGTTTGCAATCGATTCTATAAATTCGTGGTCATGGCTTGTAAAAAGCACTACGCCGGGGAAATTTATAAGAGCCTCGTTCAAGGACTGTATCGCCTCAAGGTCAAGATGATTTGTCGGATCGTCAAGCACAAGCACGTTCGAGCCGGCGAGCATGAGTTTTGAAAGCATACATCGGACTTTTTCGCCTCCGGAAAGAACCTTAACCTTCTTCAGTGATTCATCTCCGCTAAAAATCATACGCCCCAAAAATCCTCGTACATACGCATCGTCCTGGTCTTTTGAAAACTGCTTAAGCCATTCTGTGATGTTAAAGTCGTTTTCAAAAAAGGAAGAATTGTCCCTTGGTAGATAAGAGTGGCTTGTAGTCTGCCCCCAATATACATCGCCGCTTTCAGGTTTTCTAGCCTCATTTATTATGTCAAAAAATGCGGAAACAGAATTATGCTCAAGCCCCACGAATGCGATTTTTTCCATTCTGTTTACTTTAAGGCTGAAATCCTTCAAAAGAGGATTTCCGTCTTCGTCGCTGATGTTCAGGTCCTTTACCTCAAGGACATTGTTTCCAATTTCCCGCTCAGGCTTGAAATTCACATACGGAAATTTTCTGGTGGAAACGGGAAGTTCCTCCACGGACTGGGCAATTTTATCGTAAATCTTTTTACGGCTTGTCGCCTGTTTTGATTTTGCGGCATTCGAACTGAATCTAAGGATGAATTCTTTCAAGTCTTTCATCTTGTCTTCGGCTTTTTTCTGCTGCTCTTTCGCCTGCCTCTGCATTACCTGGGTCATCTGATACCAAAAGTCGTAGTTTCCTGCGAACTGGGTGATTTTTCCGTAGTCAATGTCGCAGATATATGTGCAGACAGTGTTCAGAAAATGGCGATCGTGGCTTACGACTATAACAGTGTTTTCGAATTCAAGAAGGAAATTCTCAAGCCAAGTTATTGATTCAATATCAAGACCGTTTGTCGGTTCGTCCAAAAGAAGAATATCGGGATTTCCGAAAATAGCCTGCGCAAGAAGAACACGAACCTTCTGACTTTCGTCAAGTTCCTTCATCATCTTGTCGTGGAATTCTTCCTCAAGTCCAAGCCCCGAAAGCATCTGCTCTATCTGATTTTCCGCCTCATATCCTCCAATCTCGCCGAAATCAGCCTGCATTTCGCTAGCCTTTATTCCGTCCTCGTCGGAAAAATCTTCCTTGGCATAGATTTCATTTATGGCGTTCGTAAGCTCATAAAGTTTCGGATAGCCCATCATCACCGTGTCCTTCACGGAATACTCGTCGTAGGCAAAGTGATCCTGCTTCAGGACAGCCATACGCTCTCCGGTAGTAATGGTTATTGAACCGGAATCATGCTCAAGGTCGCCTGAAAGAACCTTCAGAAACGTGGATTTTCCAGCTCCGTTCGCTCCCGTTATTCCATAGCAGTTTCCGTTTGTGAATTTTAAGTTCACATCCTTAAAAAGCGGCTTTTCGCTGAAACGAACGCTCAAATCGCTTACTGTAATCATTTATCTTTCCTAAGTTTTAATATTTTTATAAAGAAGCCGTTTTCTAGCGACCGAACAGGGCCTTGAGTTTTGCAAGGAATCCCTTCTTTTCTGTCGCTTTTACTCCGCTTCTTTTTCCATTTTCTGCATCGTAATTCTTTTTCTTTCCGGATTTTCCTGACGGATAGCCTTTATTTACGCCATTTCTTGATTTTCCGTATCCTGAAGATTTTTTTCCGTCAAACCTTCCGTCATTTTTTCCGCCGCCTTTTTTGTTTTTTCCCGAATAAGAATTCGAAGAAGAGGAAGATGCCTTTGAGAAAGCGTATTTTTCCTTGTAGTATTTCATTCTCTCGTCGGAACTCATGGATTCGAGCTTTTCAAAATCTTCCCGTGAAGTCTGTGAATAAGCTCTTTTTCCGTCTTTTTTGGAAGAACCCTTCCATGAATCTTTCTTGAAAGAATGATTTTTAAAATCCGAACCGCCTTTCCAGTCGCCGTCTTTTTTACCGAAATTCTTCTTTCCCGAATCTTTTCTTCCGCCTTTTTTGAAATCCCCCTTGGAATCCCTGAAGCCTTCCTTTCTGTGCGCTTGCTTTTCGCCTTTTCCATAAGAGGCTCTTCCCTTTCTTCCGCCTCTTGGCTCTTCGTCATCGTCATGCCAGTTCTGTGTTCTTATGTAGATGCCTGCAGAACTGTCCTCAATCATCTGCTCAGGATATGCGACCTTCGATGGAATCTGCATTTCTATGAAACGTTCTATGGCCGGAAGATTGTACACATCCTGCTCCGAACAGAAAGTATACGCCTTTCCGGATTTTCCCGCGCGCGCTGTACGTCCTATTCGATGCACATAGTTTTCAGCCTCGTTCGGAAGGTCATAGTTTATAACCATCGCAAGGTCGTCCACATCGATTCCGCGGGCAGCAACATCCGTCGCCACAAGAACTGCGACTTTTCCCGCCTTAACGTTGTTCAATATCTCAAGACGCTTTTTTTGCGGAAGGTCCCCTATCAAGAACTCGCACTTCAGTCCGTTTATCTCAAGTCGCTTTGCCACGACTTCGCACATACGTTTTGTGTTGCAAAAAATTATCACGCTGGAAGGCGTTTCATTTTTAAGTATTCCAAGAAGAAGCTTCATCTTCTCATCGCTTGAGACATGCAGAAGTTCCTGATCAATCTCGCTTACGGTTATGTTTTCCGCCGCAATCTCAATCTCTTTTGGCTCTCTGGTGTATTCCCAAGCAAGATTTTTCACATAAGTGTTCAGCGTTGCGGAAAAAAGCATTGTCTGCCTTTCTTCACTCTTCGGAATGAACTTCAAGATAGTGCGGAGGTCAGGATAGAACCCCATGTCGAACATACGATCCGCCTCGTCGCAGACCAGAAAAGCCACATCCGCAAGGTCTATGTTTCCGCCTTCCCTCAAATCAATCAGTCGCCCCGGAGTTGAAACGATTATATCCACTCCCTTCTTTATTGCCGCAATCTGCTTTTCGTAGCCTACTCCGCCGTAAAAACTGAACGCGCTAAGACCTGCAGGCCCAGCAAGAACCTTCGCTTCCTCCTCGACTTGAACAGCAAGTTCCCGGGTAGGAACCAGAACCAAAACCTTCTTTCCCTTTTTTTCATCTTTCGAAAGAAGTTCTTGTATTATAGCAACAAGGTAAGCTGCAGTCTTTCCGGTTCCAGTCTGGGATTGAACATACAGATCCGAACCATCCTGCGAATTCTTTAAAACCTGCTCCTGAACTTCGGTGCAGTTTGTGTAGCCGGCATCCTCAAGACCTTTAAGAAGACGCCCATCTAAATTAAATTCAGTAAAATCCATGGAAACAACTATATAACTTTTCAGCCATTAACACAATCAAGATTGATTTTAGAATTTTTCACGAAGAAAAACAAAATCTTCCGCCGATTTTTTTATGGCGAAGTCCATTTTCCCACTCGCTTTCAAAAGCCCGCCTAAGGCTCGGTGTCGCTCCGCTCCACTGCTTCGCACTTTTGAAGGCTCGTCGCAAGTCTTTTTCTTTACGGAAAAACTTTCCACCCAAGTTTAAGCGTGCAATTTTTTCATACGGAAAATAAAATCGCAAGGGAAAATCAGGTCTTTTCCAAAACCGAAAACCAAATCGGTCCTGCCCCGTTTTGCCTGTCCGGAAGGATATGAAAACCGCATTCGGTACGCTCCGGCTCAAATCTTATCTCCGTTTTCAAGATTTTTTTGTACTCGTCGGAAAATTCCATCGCCTCTCCGTCAAGCACAATCTTCATATCATCGAATTTTTTCACCAGTCTTTTTATGATTTCATCGTTCTCCGACTTTGATAGCGCGCATGTAGAATAGACAAGATATCCGCCTCTTGAAAGAAGTCTGTACGCCGAAGAAATCAATGCCCATTGCTCCATCGCAAGGCTTTTCACCCTGGCACTCGACCAAAGCAAAAGATGCTTTCTGTCATTCAGTACATGCCTTTCGCTTGAGCATGGAGCATCCAAAAGAATCCTGTCGTAGACTTCCTCGGCGTTCAGGCAAAGCCTTGCTCCGTCAGAAGAAGTCAGTTTTATTCTGGATGCGGCACTCTCAGGAAGATAGTCTTTGCAGACCTGCGAAAGCCTCTGCCTTCTTTGAAAAGACCTTTCATTGCTGACCAAAACCGCATCTTCTTTCATAAGGCTTCCGATTACCAATGTCTTTCCGCCCGGAGCCGCGCACATGTCCAAAATACGTTTTGCGCCTTTCAAAGGAAGATGAAGGGCGGCATAAACGCTCGCAGGATCGATGAAATATCCCTTGCAACCTTCATTTTTCCATTCAACATAAGATTTTTCACTTTGCAGGGAAGATTTTAGAGACTCCCACCTTGAAGAAAAAAGTTCAGAGTAATAGGCGTCAAAACCTTCCTCGCCGCAAAGTTTTTTAGGACGCAAGTCGTTTTTCTTTCCCATGTAAGCCTTCCGTCAAAAAAAGCGAAGATACAAGTCGATGTTTTCCGAACGTGCATCCCTAAAATTAACAATTCTATCCTCAACAGAACCGAATGGATTTCCAAGGCAAAGCTCGTAGTCGTTTTTTCCCGCTTCCTTCCTTCGATATTCCAAAAGTCCCGTCTTTGTCTTGTAGACAAGAACCCGCCTTAAAGATTCTTCTATCCTTGAAAGAAAATCCTTTTCCGACAAGGCTTTTTCCACAAGAATCTTCGCAGGAAAAGAAAAACGTTTTTCGGAAAGCATAATCACATCCACACCAGCCTCAATCGCCATTACGACCGCCTTTTCCGGCGGATAGCCGTTTTCTGACAAAGCACCCATGAATATGTCGTCTGAAAAAATCACGCCGTCAAAACCGAACTCATTCCTAAGTTTTTCGCTCACCCATTTGTACGAAAGGCAGGCAGGTTTTTCATTGTCAAGGCATGATGTCCTTGCATGGCTCATAAGGATTCCAGCGGGATTTCTTTCAAGAATTTTTCTGAAAGGCTCAAGCTGGGCGTAAAGTTCATCCTTTCCAAGAGCGATTTCAGGAAGCCCTGTATGTGGGTCAGTGTTTGTGTTCCCCGGAAAATGCTTTGCAACGGAGCCGATTCTGTTGTTCTCATATCCGTTGACGCAAGAAATTCCATAGCCTGTCACATCCTCGGAAGCGCCAAAACTTCTTTCTCCCAAAAATCCCTGATTAAAAGGCGTAAGAACTTCCAAGACAGGCGCAATGTTCATGTCAAAACCGAGGGAACGCATCTGCCTTGCCTGAAGAGAATAAAGGGCATAGGCGGAATCCTTTCCAAGATTTTTCGAGACTTTCAAGTTCGAAGGAAGAGGACCGTTCAATATTCGAAGCCTGTTTACAAGCCCTCCTTCCTGATCTATCGCCAAAAAAGGTGGAATGATTTCGTTTTCAAGGCAATAACGGCGTATGCTGTCCGTAAAATACATCGTCCCTTCGATATCATCCCTCACGTTGTAGGAAAAGAAAATAAATCCGCCCGGAATCAGCGCTTTTTTTCTCTTCGTGCCGGATATCGAGGACTCGTTTTCGACCGGAACAAAAACCGTGTCCCCCTCAAGATTTTCTATAAACAATTGCGAGACTTTCTCTTCGATTGAAAGGGATGCGATAAAATCGTCCAGCGCAATTTTCTTTCCTCTGTTTATATCAGAAATCTCAATACAAAGAGACGAAAGATATTTCCGCCTAGTCATGTCAAGCCTGTCTTGCCTTGTATCCGAAGATTTGCAGCCCGAAAGAAAAAGCAGTGCAAAAAAAAGATTCAAGCACACATCAAAGGGTCGTTTCATGTAAAAAATTATATTGAAAATCCTTTCCCTGCACAATTTCATTCTTCCTCAAATAAGATGCAAGAGAATTAAGCACATTTTTCTTGTCCGCACTCCACATCGGAGAAACAAGAAGACGCTTCGCACCATCTCCTGTAAGCCTGTGAATCACAACATTTTCAGGAATTCTTTTGAGCGCCTTTCCAAGAATCTTAAAATATTCTTCCATTTCGAGCGTAGAAAATTTTCCATCCTTAAAGTCATTTAAAAGTTCCGTGCCTTCAAGCACATGCAGAACACAAATCTTGATTCCATCCGTGCCTGCCCTTACACAAAAATCAACACTTTCAAGCATATCCATCTCGGTCTCAAAAGGAAGCCCGAAAATAAGATGAGTAACAACATGAATGTCTGGCGAAGATTTTTTTATTCGCCGCACGCAATCAAGATAGTCTTCGTTGGTATAAAGCCTTTTTATATAGTCCGCAGATTTTTCGTTTGAAGTCTGAAGCCCCAGTTCCACCGTAACAAAAGTCCTTTTTGAAAGGGCGGAAATCTTTTCAAGCATAGAAGGAAAAATGCAGTCAGGGCGAGTAGCTATGGAAAGCCCGACCACGTCCTCTTGGGAAACTGAGTCCAAATATTTTCTGAAAAGTTCTTCCTCATCGCCATAGGTGTTGGAATGATTCTGAAAATAGGCGATATATTTTCCGTTTTTTACCTTTTGGGAAACAAGGTTTTTCGCGTTTTTTATCTGCTCCGAAATCGAAAGATTTTTATCTGCGGAAAACTCTCCGGAACCGCTTTCCGAGCAGAAAACGCATCCTCCGCGTCCCTTTGTTCCGTCCCTGTTGGGGCAGGTGCAGCCTGCATCAATGGCGATTTTATACACCTTTGAACCGAATTTTTCCCTGTAAAACTGAGAAACGCTGTAAAAATGACCGTTTGAAAATCCGTTTTCCATGCGATTTTAATTAGAAACAAAAAAGCCCGCAGAAAAACCGCAGGCTTCTGATTCCGGGCAGAATCGAACTGCCGACCGCATGCTTAGAAGGCATGTGCTCTATCCGGCTGAGCTACGGAACCGTAGGGAACAATATACAGTAAATAAATTTTTAGTTCAATAGAAAAACCGCCCGTGTAAACAACTCGGTATATATTCCCACGGACTTGGAAAAAGGCTTTTTACAAAACTAATTGTATTCGGAATTTGAATCCACAGCGACCGAACCCAAGTGAAGGACATTGCTGTAATAACGGGTGAAATTTTCGTCCTCTCCTACGCCGACTGCAAAAAGGTCGACATAATAAACGCCGTCCTTACTCTCCGAAAAAGAGGAAGACTCTTTAAAATCGTCCATGTTATCGTCCGACGACGGAGCTTTGTTATATTCTGCGTTCTCGTAGGGTGATTTTGCCCGCCCAAAATCGAACGAATATTTGTTTCCCTTTCGGCGAGGCGTTCCTCGAATCCTGTAGCCTCCGGGATTTGTGGCTGAATCATACACATCCTCAGGGTTGTTACGGAATTTATTCACATCGGAATCCCCTACAATCAGCAAAGCCTTGTTACTGTTCGAGGTCTTGTCATAATAATTTGTAATACGGATATAGATTCGCCTGTTCACTCCGGCATTTTCAATCAACGGAGAATCGTAATTATCAGAAAGCCCCAACTGCTTGTACTTGTAGGAATCTATCATACGGGTAGCTGCCGCAGATTCGTTAGTCGAAGAAGAAAGGCTTGTTATCGACGAATACTGCGAGGACATATCACTGTGATTGTTGTAAATTTTATAATAAATCGCCGTTCCCTGAAACTGCGGCTTACCTGCGTTCGCCGTCTCTTCAGTCGTGAATTCGACGTACCTTTCGTCCGCCGCCGTCTCGTAGTTGGACGTATGGTTCAAGACTCTCGGACCTACAATATACACATATTCTTCAAGCCCGCAGCCTGAAAAAAAAAGAAGAAATGCAAATGAAAAACCGATCAAAGTTTTCCCGATTCGCATATACTTCTCCTGCGGAACAAATCGATTCAACGATTATTTTAATTCCAGCTTGATTGTCTGAGTTTTTGAAAGTTTTCCCCAAGACGAATCAGGCTCGCTGTCTATAACCGCATTGTACGCCTCAAGCGCGCCGTCGATATTTCCAAGTTTTTCCCGAACGCGACCAAGATTGAAGTTCGCCCTTCCTGCAAGAAGAAAGTCGGAAAGTTTTACCGATTCTGAATAATATTTTTCCGCATTTGAAAAATCGCCCAAATTCTCGTAGCAAGAAGCGGCGTTGAAAGCGGCTATCGAAGCCGTATACGATTTTTTCCCTTTGGAAAACGCCGACACCCAAGAATCCGCCGCCTTGGCATACTCCTTGTCGGAATAAAAAATTTCAGCAGAAAGCATATTCGCCCTCACGCCGACGATTCCGCTTTTTTTGGTGTATTGCTCTATCGAAGAAAGCGCCTTCTGTTTTCTTTCGGCAAGTTCCTCCTCCGAAAGACCGGAAGAATCGCTTATCATCTCATAAGAAATCAAATCCAACGCCGAAATCCCCTTCATCGAATTCTTTGAACGTATTCCAGTAATTAGAGCGAAAGACGCAATCGCCACCACAAGCACAACAAGAACGGCGACAAGCATCGTCCGCCGCATTTCTACATAACTTGCGACCTTTTCGCCGACCGTCGCTTTTTCAAATTTTTTCATATAAATACCTCATTATATTTCATCACGAATTTTCAATTCGTTCATCAGTCTCGACACGTAAGTCCTCTGAAGCCCCAAAAACCTGCTGGCTTTAGTCTGATTCCAGCCGTTTTCTTCCAAAACCCTGATTATGTACGCCCTTTTGAAACTCGCCAAAGCTTCCCTGAACGACATTCCGTTTTCATTTCCTTTTGAGCACGAATCGGAAAAATCCTTGAAAAAATCTTTTTCCGGAACAGTTCTCGAAAGAAAAAGATTTTCCAGCCTGACCGCATTCTGCACCTCAAGGATGGAAGCCCTCTCCACCACGGCTCTAAGTTCACGGACATTCCCATGCCAGCCGTACATCTTCATGGCATCTATGGCAGCGTCGGAAAAACCTACGACTTTCTTAGAAAGCCTTTCGCAATTTTTCCGCAAAAAAAGTTCCGCCAAAGGAACTATGTCCTCTTTCCTGTTTTTCAAAGGCGGAATCCTGACAGAAAGAACGTTCAATCTGGCAGAAAGTTCCTCGCTGAATCCTCCGTCCCTAACAAGGCTAGCTAAGTTTTCGCAAGTAGAAGCGACAATTTTTAGGTTCAATTTTCCTTCAAGCACGGAACGAAGCAAAACCAAAAGAGATTTTTGTCCCTCTTTAGAAAGATTTGAAATCTCTTTCAGAAAAAGCACATCGCCATCACATGAAGCAAAATCAAAATCAGGAAGATTCGGAAAATCCCTGCAATCAACAGAAAAAAACTTTCCGCCGTCTATATTTCGTTTCTTGAAAATCTGAAAGGCAAAAGCGGATTTTCCGGTTCCATGCTCCCCAAAAATTAAAACAGGCGAAGAAGATGCAGAAATTTTTCCCAAAATCGAAACCAAATCCTTCAGAGCCGGACTTTCTGCGATAAAACAAGGGTTTTCTTTTTTAAATTCAAAAAATCGCCTATCCTGAAAGTCCTCGAATTCCAAAAGAAACTCCACCTTTCCAAGAACATAAAACAAATCCGAAAAAAAGAAACGTCGCATAAAAGCGACATTTCAATTCTCCGAACCTTTTATCAGTTCTTCTGATTTTTCAAGAAATCTCCAAGAGTGTAGCCGCCGTCATCCTCGTTGTTTGAGCCTGACATATACTGGGAAATCTCGTCCCTCTGCTGCTTCTTCTTGAATTCACGCACGGAAAATGCGACCTGCTCTTTCTCGACCTTCACGTCAACAACATAAACATTTATCTTGTCGCCGACATTGTATTTTTTTACAGCTTCCTCGAAAGGAGTTTCCCTGTCTTCCGAAAGATTCGCCTTGTTCACAAGACCTTCTATTCCATTCGGAGCTCTGACGAACACGCCGAAATCCGTTATGGAAGTAATCTCGCCCTCAAGCGTAGAACCGGGCTTGTAATCTTCAGCAAACTGTTTCCACGGACTTTCCGTAAGCTGCTTGATTCCCACCTTTATCCTGTGGTTTTCTGCATCGCACTCAATAACAATTACATCAAGTTCCTGATCCATTGAAAGTTCACTTCCAGGATGCTTTATTTTCTTAGTCCAACTTATATCGTCCGCATGAAGGAAACCGTCTATTCCGTCTTCAAGCTGAACAAACGCACCCACATTAGTAAGTTTTACTATTTTTCCCTTGACCTTTGAGCCTACAGGATATTTATCCGCAATCGAATCCCAAGGATTTGCCGTAACCTGCTTCAGACCAAGAGAAACCCTTCCCGCCTGAATGTCATAGCCGAGAATCATGCATTCCACTTCGTCGCCTATGCTTACCATATCCGACGGCTTACTGACCTTCTTTGTCCAAGAGAATTCACTTATATGAACAAGACCTTCGATTCCTTCTTCAAGTTCTATGAACGCACCAAAATCAGTAAGTTTTGTAACCTTTCCCTTTACGATGTCGTTCACATGGTATTTTTCCTCAAAATGAATCCAAGGGTCTTCGGAAAAATGCTTTAGCGAAAGATTTATTCGCTTTTCGGCAGGGTCAAGGCGAATTACCTTGAGTTCTATCTCCTGTCCTTTTTTCACGAAATCTTTAGGACGAGCCACATGACCCCAACTCATATCATTTATATGAAGAAGACCGTCGAAACCGCCAAGGTCGATAAAAGCTCCAAAACTCGTAAAACTTTTCACTATTCCTTTTACGGTATCTCCGATTTTTATGTTCTCGAAGAATTCTTCACGCTTTGTGTCGATTTGCTCCTCAAGATATTTTCTACGGTTCACGACGACATTCGCCTTGTTGTCCGAATAAAGACGTTCTATATAGAACTGAGCTTTTAGCCCCAAAAGGCTTTCGGGCTTTTCGACTTTTTGGCTGTCTGACTGGCTGATTGGAAGGAACGCATGAATATCGCCTCCAAGGTTGACATCATAGCCGCCTTTTACAATTTTGGTGATTGTGCCGGCAATCGAAACCTTGTCCTTGAACGACTGGGACACATCTTTCCACATTCTTTTTGCATCAGCCTTGGACTTCGAAATCTCAGGTCCGTTCCGCCCGAATTTCTTTATCAAGAATACCTGCACCTTGTCGCCTACATTAGGCAAATCGTCCGAGAACTCCTCCACGGGGAGTCGTCCCTCAGACTTGCAAGCAACATCGAGGAAAACATACTCGTTCGTAACCTGTACAACAGTACCTTCAACAAGCTGTCCTTCTTCGGGATTCGTAAAATTATTCAGAGATTCCTCTAATTGTGTCTGGATAGAGTTCATTGAGTTCTGACCCTCTTCCTTTTCCACTTCCATTTCGTCCATTGTAAACCCTTGTATATTAATTTGATTTAATATTATGCCACAAACATTTTCTATCGTCAAGGCTGATGTATCTATGTAAAAAGCGTCGGGAGCGCGCACAAGAGAGCCTTCCGCCTTGTTTCTGTCTATTTCATCGCGTTTTTTGATAGCCTCCCTGATTTCCTCAAGGGACATATCGCTTACGCCCTGCTTGAAGCGGCGTTCAGCCTGAACGTCAAGAGAAGCGTCAAGGTAGAATTTATGCTCCGCATTAGGAAAAACAACAGTGGTCATGTCGCGCCCCTCGCATACAATGTCAAGGCTTTCTGTAATCTTTCTAAGCCTGACGTTCACAAGATGGCGTATCCTGACTATCGCAGAAATTTGGGCTACAAGTCCGCTTACCCTGTCGTCGTGCAAATGTGATTCCACGTCGATTCCGTTCAATATAAGATGCGAGTCTACGTAATCGAGTTTTTGTTTTTTGCAGAAATCAACAACAGCGTCCTCATCCGAAAGAGGCACATTTCCGTCAAGAAGAGCCATGGTCAATGCTCTGTAAAAACTTCCGCTGTTCAGATAGGTTATGTTCAATTTTTTTGCTATAAGAGAAGCAATGGTGCTTTTTCCCGTTCCCGCAGGACCGTCAATCGCTATTATCATAAAAAATTCCTCTTGCAAAGCCTAAGAAGCCCTTGGATCTCGCTTTCAGTAAGTTCCCTGGATTCGCCCGGTTTAAGTCCGTTTATCTGGACGTTTCCTATGCGCACCCGGACAAGGCGTTTTATACCTATTTCTCTGGAAGCAAAAACCTTCCTGATTTCACGATTTTTTCCTTCCACAAGGACGATTTTCATGCGCCGCGCGTTCACGTCGTGGGCTTCCTTGCATCTGTAAAAAACGCCATCGATTCTTATGCCTTTCTCGAAGGATTCCGCAAGATCCCACGGAAGAGTTACGCTTGTTTCAACTATATATTCTTTTTCAAGTTCGCTTGACGGATGGCTTAAAATTTTTGCGAATTCCCCGTCGTTCGTAAAAATTATAAGTCCGGTGGAAAACATATCAAGTCTTCCGACATTGTAAAGTCGTTCGGGGTATTTTTCTTTAAGAAGCTCCGAAGCGACAGGGCGGTTCTTTTCGTCACTCAACGAACAGACATATCCGGAAGGCTTGTTCAAAAGCACGTAGCGCATCTTTTCTTCGATAGAAAGTTTTTCATCGTCAAGAAGAATCTCGTCGGAAGGAAAAACCTTCGTTCCGAGTTCCGTTACAACCTTGCCGTTAACCTTTACCCGTCCGTCAAGGATTATTTTTTCGGAAGAGCGGCGGCTTGCAACTCCGGAGCGGGAAAGATACACCTGAAGCCTAATACTTTCCGAGCCGTTTTTGTCTTTTATGTTATCTTGCAAGTTCAAACCTCTGCTCCTCGCCCTCGTCAAGTCGCGGCAATTCCGCTATTGAGTTCAGCCTGAAGAATTTCAGGAATTCTTTTGTAGTCCCGAACTGAACAGGCTTTCCGGGAACGTCTTTTCGTCCGACTTCCTTTATAAGCTCTTTTTCGCAAAGAAGGCGTATCATGCTGTCCGCACTCACTCCCCTGAACTGCTCAATTTCGCTCCTTGTAATCGGCTGCCTGTATGCGATTATTGTAAGCGTCTCAAGCGCGGACTTTGAAAGGCGGCCTGCGTTTTTTTCGCCGTACCTTTCCCTAAGAAGATCCCAGTATTCCTGCTTGGGAACAAGAATCCAGCCGCCGGTTATCATCGCGAGCTCAAAGCCTGAACTTTTTGCAAGATATTTTTCCTTCAGATTTTCTATGCATTTTTTTACCACATCCTCGGAAAGGCGGGCTATGTTTGAAATGTTTTTTTCCGTAACAGGTTCGCTTTCAAGAAAAAGCACGGTCTCAATAAGTGCGGTTTCGTTTTCCAGTTCCATATGTAGACCGGATTATAGAATATTTGGCTGTTCTTCGGAAGAGCTTTCCACCGTATCGACAGTGATTTTCATGTCCGACATATCCGCGTCCCCTCGTTTTATGAGCTTTATGTCTCCGAAAATCCTATTCTGAAGAATGCGGATAAGTTTGAACTTTACAGCCTCAAGGATTGCCATGAACGCGCATATCACGTCCATCTCGTTTCCTTCCCTGACTATTAACTGCGAGAACATACATTCGCCGCCTTTTTCAAGAAGTTCGTTCATCAGAGTGATTTTTTCGTTCACTGAGATTTCTTCGTACATATTCAAAATCGCGTCGTTGGAATACTCCTTCATCATGCTTTTGAACATTTTCTGCATCTGAAGAAGCAGCTCCCAGGTGTCGACCTCCTCCCAGTCCGACTCCCTGTCCTCGAACGGAAGAACACGCTGGATTCTGGAACGCTCGAACGTCCATTCGGAATCGTCCTCTTTTTTTTCCATCAGCTCGGAAAGTTTTTTGAATTTCTGATATTCGATAAGCTTATCGACAAGTTCCTGCCTTGGATCTTCGATTTCCTCGTCTTCATAATCAATCTCCACCGGAAGGAGCATACGGCTTTTCATGCAAAGAAGCATAGCCGCCCATCTGTAGAATTCGCTCAAATCTCCAAGGTCTGTTTGGACAGCGTAATCAAGATACTCAAGATACTGCTCAGTGATTTCGGCAATAGGGATGTCGTAGATGTTTATCTCGCTTTTATGAATAAGATACCAAAGCAAGTCCAAGGGACCTTCAAATTCCCCTGCAGAAAATTTTCGCTTGTCGCCATCAGCTTCTCTTATCGCCGTAAAAGAAGATGCCGTGTTTTTTTCCTGTGTTTCCATGTGAATCCGCCTTTTCCAAGGTCGAAATCCTTATCGGGTTTCAATGCGAATCAGATTTCGAAACCGCACCTGAATCTCTTCAGGGCATTTTTCGACCCCCTGATCCGGAAGTTTTCCCAATAAGGAAGCAAACCTTTCCTTCTTTTTTTCATCGGCAGATTCAGAAAAAATCTCAAGAGCCGGAACAAGAACAAACGCACGCTCATGAAGTCTTGGATGCGGAAGAGTAAGGCTATCCGAATCAATTTTCATATCGCCGAATTCCTCGATGTCTATATCAAGGCTTCTAGGTCCAAAGCGAATTTCTTTTTCCCTGTCCCTTCCAAACTCGGCTTCTATTCTATGTATTTTTTCAAGAAACGAAAAAGGCGAAAGAGAGGAAGAAACTTTTCCGTAAATCACGGCGTTGAAAAAACTTTCCTGAGCTTCGACGTACATGGCGCGCGTCCTGTAAAGCGAAGAGATTTTCATGTCCTTTACAAGACGGGAAAGCGAGGAAACTCCTGCGGCTATCAGTTCCACAGGAGAAAGCCCCGCAAAATCCGAATTTGAGCCAAGCCCCAAAAGCACATCCATCGCTAAAGAAGTTTTCCCTGAGCGGAATCTTTATCCGAGGCGGATTTTGAGCCTTCCTTTTCCTTGGCTGCAGTTTTGTTCGCTTTTGCATCAGCCGGAAGCGATTTTCCGTCCTTAGACTTTATCACCTGCCCCGGAAAAAGCATTTCCCTCAACTGAGATTCAATTTTAGTCGTGTAATCGGGATTCTGCTCAAGGAAGAGGACGGCGTTCTCGTGTCCCTGACCGACTTTTATATCACCCTGGGTGAACCATGCCCCGCGCTTATCTATGATTCCGTGTTTTACCGCAGAATCAAGTATGCTTGCGCATCTTGATATTCCTTTTCCAAAATATATATCAAGTTCCGTACGCCTGAACGGGGGCGCGACCTTGTTCTTTACAACCTTCACCCTTACCCTGTTTCCGACAGCATCTTCGTCGCCCTTTCCTTCTATGGATTCTATGCGGCGTATCTCAAGCCTTACAGACGTGTAGAATTTCAACGCCTGACCGCCGGTGGTCGTCTCTGGGTTTCCGAACATGACGCCGATTTTCATTCTAATCTGATTTATGAATATGATTATGCAGTTGCTTTTTCCGACTATCGCCGTGAGTTTCCTTAAAGCCTGGCTCATAAGGCGGGCTTGGATTCCCATTTGGGCATCTCCCATGTCGCCCTCGATTTCCTTCTGCGGAGTCAACGCCGCCACGGAATCCACAACGATTATGTCCACCGCACCGGAGCGGACAAGCTGCTCGGTAATCTCAAGAGCCTGCTCGCCGCTGTCCGGCTGGGAAAGCCAAAGCTCATCCGTGTTCACGCCAAGATTTTTCGCATATACAGGGTCAAGCGCATGCTCGGCATCGATGAACGCCGCTATGCCTCCAAGTTTCTGAGATTCCGCTATGGCGTGAAGGGCAAGCGTCGTCTTTCCGGAACTTTCAGGTCCGTACATCTCGATTATGCGACCGCGCGGATAACCGCCGATTCCCAAAGCCTCGTCCAGCATGATGGAACCGGAAGGAATAACCTCTATCCCTGCCGTGTCCCTTTTATCCCCCAGCTTCATAAGCGAGCCTTGACCGTATTGCTTTTCAATCTGAAGCCTTGCGGCTTCAAGAGCCTTCAGTTTTTCCGCCTTGTCAACAGAAGCGTCAGTCATAACACTGTCCTCCAAAAAATTTTGTAAAAAAGAATTCTTTGATTCCCTCTTACAAATTATGGTAATTTTTTTATAAAAACTGATATAAAGAGGACGATTTTTTTATCTCCCACCCCTTTTTACCAATATTTTTTAAGCTCGAAAAAAACGCCGAAAAGCGGGCGTTTTTCAAAAATCCTGTTTTGAGATTACGGGACTATTCACGCTCTGATAGACGCTTTTTCCCTCAAGCAAAAGTTTTCCGCCGTCGGAAGAGATTTTTGCAAGCACCGATACAGGCTTATCAAGAACCACATCGGGCGGAAAAGCGAACCTGAGCCTTACGATTCCTTCAAGTTTTTCCATCGTCTCGTAGCCTACAAGAAAATCGCACTCAAAGCTTGTTTCCGTGCGGACAACATTTGAAATGCGTCCCGACCACGACACCCAGCAATCAAGATAAAGAGGACTTTCCGCCTCCACATCCTCGAACGAAGGAGAATCCTTTATCGTGTCGAACGACGGGGACTCAAGATAGCCCATCAAAGCCCTCGCCTTCCGTTTTATGACCAAAGAGGCGTTCGAGTTCAGAATTCTATTTATCTCAATCTGAGAAAGATTGTCAGAATATCCTTGAAAATATTTCAAGGCTTTTTCGTATGAAGAATTTATTTCCTTTGCCGAAAGGATATAGCGGTACGCACCGGAAGAAAGGTCGGCCTCCTGAGCGGAAGATCTTTCGTCAATCGAAAGGTTAAACGCCGAAAGGTCAGTTCGCCGCTCAGCCTGAAAAAGCGGTCTTCCTTTAAAATTCACCGCCTTGAACACAATAAAAAATCCCAACGCGCAGGCAAGAACCGGAAATACAAAATCCCACACCCTATTCGGATTGAAACCTAGCGGAGGATAGAACATTTTCAGTTTTCCAGAATCGTTCCATTTGCAGATGGTATCAAAATCTCCATGCCTCCTTATAAATTCCATTGCCTTGAATGCGGTCTTGTTAGATGGATCTTTATCCAGAATGTCCATGTAATAATTTATCGCCCTGTCGGTGTCTCCTCGCCTAAGAAAAATTGCCGCCTGCCCCAAAAGAAGGTTTATGTCCGTAAGGCTTATTCCCCTTGCCTTCTGGAAGTTCACCGTAGCAGAGCCGGTGTCTCCCGTGTAAAGGTACGCCGTCCCAAGAAGAACAAAATATCTAAGATTTCCCTCGTAATAGGCGGCTCTCACTTCAAGTATGTCTATGGCTTTGTCGAACTGCCGCCGCCTCATCAAATATTCGGCTATCCCTATCGCATCCTTTGCCATCTGTCAGTCTCTCAAATCATCCATAGCGGCATCGAGTTCGGAATTAAGCCGCATTATCTCTGCCCTGTCCACATCGCTTCCCGACTCAAGCGCATATATTTTCTGAATCAGCTCATGCACATAGCCATAGTCGATTTTTTCATTAGAAGCCTTTCCGCCTTCAGTGTAGGGCATATTCACATTAAGTTCAGCCAACTTCTTTTCAAAATCTTCCGAACGTGAAGCGTCCAGCATTTTTGCTATATAATTTTTAAGCGATTCAAGCCTTCCGTTCCTGTGTTCGGGCTTTTCCCAAAGCCATAGGACTATAGTCATTGCGTTCTCATAATCGCCTTGTTCTGCGTACGTCAAAGCCTTCTGATACGCATCCTCGAATTCCTTCACGGAATATTTTTGGATGTCGCCGTTTTCTTTAAGTATCTTTTCGATGGAGGCTATAAAATCCTCTCCATTAATCTTTTTTCCGTCCGTAGTCAACGCAATATAATAGATGAACGAAGCCTCTCCGTCGGGAATAAGCCTTACTTTCTCCCAGTTTATGCAGATTGCAGAATTGTTGTACGAAAGGACGGAATCAAAACTCCTGGAGCGAATGGCGTTCGGAATCCACGAAGGAAGCGAAATAAAATCCTTGTTCGCAACGGAAACAACCTCAGGAACGGAGATGTCGCCGCCCGAAAAAAACACCTGCATACTCACTTTTTGATTCCCGGAGTTCATCCATCTTACTTTGTCGAACTTCCTTATCTGCATTTCAGAATTTATAGCCGAATCTTCCGCCGTGGAAAAGTGCGGTCCACGCTGCTCGCCAAGCGTTGTATCAAGCACGTTCTTCAGAGCAAAGTCCGCCGCCTTTTTTCCGGTGTTTTTCACGACAGCCGTGATTTTTATCATATCCTCGTTGTCCGAAAAACCGGATTTCATCGCCTCGAACTTCACAAGAAGGCGCACTGCTTCGGGAACCACGTAGACTACCTGCGTCCCTAAATCGGTCTTTCTTGTGCCTGCAAGGACACCGCTATTCTCGTACATTCTGTATTCTTTTTTTCCGACAAGAACGGAAAAGTACGAAGAAACAAAATCATCGAGCGTCGAAAGAACAGGAATTTCTGTCTCATCAGAATCCACTGCATATATCTGAAAACTTCCCAACGAGCCTCTAAGCACGAGTTTTACGTTTCCCACCCTGTTTTCAACCGCCTTCGCCTGAAAAGACCCCTCGTCGCTTACAACCGCGACAACCTTAACCTTGTTCGGCTTGGAAGGCTTTTTAGTCTTGGCATTTTTTTTGTCTGCGGAAAAAGACGAACTTGCAAAAAGAAGCGCAAAGATAAAAAAGAAAAACGTTTTTCCGTTAAGCCTCATTTTCGCTCCCCCTCAGCCTCTTTTTTTTGCAGAAACTGCTCTGCCGTCCTTGCCTTCATTTTCAGTGCGTTCAGAATCTCGTCGTTCCTGCTCTGAAAATCCGAAATTTTCCGCCCTGCCGCAGAAAGTTCGTCCTTCAAACTTGAGTTTTCGCCGTCCAACTCGGATATTTTTTTCTCAAGTTCTGCGTTCCTCATCTGAAGGTCCATTATGCGTCTTCTTATGTCCGCAGCTCCGTCCGAACCAGAAATCTTTAAAAGCCTTTCGTACTCTTCCTTTGCCGCAAGATATTCCTCTCCGGTTTCCTTCAGAAGATAAAGAAGTTTTTCCTCCCTTTCGCTTTGGGCTATCATGCCAAGCCTGTATTGCGCCGTTCCCGCCTTGGGATCGTCGGGAAATTCGTTCACTATTCTTGAATAAAGGGGTGCGGCTTCTTTGTAGTTGTACGTGGCGTAAAAAGATTCCGCAATCCAAAAAAGGGCTGCGGCATACATCTCGTGATCCGGGTACAGATGGCAAAAATCGCCGAGCAGAAGCACGGCTCGCTCGTATTCTCCAAGATAGAACAAAGCCCTTCCTTTGTGGTACATAACATGGGACTCGTAAATGCTGTCGGGAAAACTTTTAAGGTAAGTCTCCGCATCCTGAAACGCAGACCTGTACTCGCCCGCATACATTTCCGCTGTTATGAGCATATACCACGTCTCCTGGTTGTAGTTTTCAGGATAGGCGACCGCACGGCGCAGCATGAAAACAGCGCTCATCCATTCCCCGGAACGGAAAGCTTCCGCGCCTTGAGAAAACGCCGCAGACGCAACGTCATTCTCGCCTCCATGCGCACGGAACGGAAAAAACGCAAGCACAAGAAGAAACGCAAGAGAAACCGAAAAACCTTTCTTCATAATCACCTACTCCAACCTCAGTTCGCCGCTAAAAAAAGACGAGCCGGAGACAATTATGTCCGCTCCTGCGGAAACCACATCCTTTATATTGAAAGAATTCACTCCGCCGTCCACGGAAATCTTAAAATCAAGATTGTTTTTTTCCCTGAATTCTTTCAAAGCAGAGATTTTTCTTACGCACGAAGGAATAAGGCTCTGTCCGCCGAATCCGGGATTCACCGTCATCACAAGAACGATGTCCACATATTCAAGCATCTCGTAAATCGCAGAAACAGGAGTAGACGGAACTATAGATATTCCGGCTTTTTTCCCAAGAGAACGGATATGAGCGGAAAGCCTGTTAGAATGAACGGACGCTTCGTGGTGGAACGTTATCCAGTCCGCACCGCTTTCCGCAAAAGAATCCACCTGGGCTTCGGGATGCTCCACCATAAGATGCACGTCAAACGGAAGGCTGGTCAAAGACCTTATCGAACGCAAAACCGGCTGCCCGTATGAAATCTCAGGAACAAAACGGCCGTCCATCACGTCTATATGAACCGCAGAACCGCCCTTACCCTCTACAATGCGGACAGCGTTCCGCAGATCCGAAAAATCAGAACTAAGCAAAGACGGGGAAAGCAATATCTTATTCATTCTGTCAATAATAACAGAAACGGGAATTATTCGCAATGTTCAATATAAGAAGCATAAGAAGCGCAAAAATCCATTTGCTCATAAAAAATGCGATTTATTTTTATTTCACGGACAAAAATGAGAACGAATTAAAAAATCTTACGGGAGATTTCATGTTTTCTTAAAAATTTCAAAATCAGACTTGAGATTTTACATAAAAAAATTATCTAAAAATCCTTTATAAAAGCGGCTTAAAAACGCCGAAATATTTTATTTCTATAAATAAT
>CAJPOF010000008.1 GCA_905372235.1 uncultured Treponema sp. | reverse complement strand
GATTTATAACGTTCAAAAAGATTCCTGCAATATAATCAATTTTCATTAAACTTAAAAATTGAATTTATTCATTAAAAACAACGGCAATAACAGCTGAAATAATACAAAGTCGCTTAGAATAATATGCAGCAATAATCGGAATTATTGAAATTGAACTTATATGTTATAGAGAAAACTATATAATCATTTTCATAATTTGATTTTTTTTGAATTATATAATCGCTGTTCGGATTTTCTTGAACATAATCAAAAATTTACAGTAACTACACCTTTTCCCTTTATGGCAGATTTGTTTTTTCAGAAATTCCGAACTTATTTTGGAATTTCTGAAAAAACAAATCTCCATATACGTCGCAGACTCCTGCTGAGGTCGGAAAAGAGGACAGACGCTGCACTTGTTTACGCACCAAGCGTGCCTCATAAACAGTCTGCAACTGATGTAGAACCTATTCTACAATTCGGTTGGTTTTATGTCAATGTTTTCAATGATTGAAATGATTTCATTTATGAGTTTATTCTTCTACTCTTTCTGCCTCTTCATACTTTAAATCGAAAGTTGTTCCAGTTTTTGTGAGTTTCGACCACACGGTGATTCTCTTTTGTTTTTTATTTACATGTAGTACACAGCCTTCGTAACCCATAAGTGGACCAGAAATAGCCTTTACTTTTTGTCCCGGAAGAAACTGTACTTTTGAGACACCAAGAACTTCTCCAAAGCGTATAAGAAAACTCAGTTCTTTAAGTGCATCTCCTTGAATTTTTGATGGAGATTGATTCTCCGGTAATATACGACAAAATCCATTTATTTTTCTTAAAATTGAAAAAACTTCAGAAGTAAGTTTTTCCACCTGAAAAAAAAGATAGCCTGAGAAGAGTGCTCCTGTATACCAACCTCTTTTTTCTGTAAACATCTTACGTTCAAAAAAATAGAAATCCACAGACGGGAACATTTTTTTTAGTTCTTCAGTAGCTTTTTTCTTAAAGATTTTTTCTTTTCCGGAAAGCACCATTATACAGTAATATTCCATAGATCTTGCAGCTCCATTTTCTCATAACCGAGTTCTGCTTCACTTACAAGGACTCGGTGTGCATCGTAAAGAATGTGTAAATCAGTATCTTTTGTGAAGATATAGATAAAGACTCGCTCTGCTTTTTGCTCTAATGTGTAATTAAAAGTAGACCTAAGCATATCCTCGGTTAGTCTATAAGAACCCAAATGCTCGTTTTTAAGAAAACCAGCCATATCTTCCTTTTCTATAATTTATCAATCTAAATCATGATATTCAATCTTTGAGTAATGTAGCATATGCATTAGAGTTAGAACAGTATAAAAACTGTATTTTTAATTGATTGGAATTATGGATAAAACTTCTAAGTCCATCCATAATAATGCCCGATTTCAGTTATCGCCAGCACGTTTTCTTCAATACATCATCCTGCAGAGCGAGCATCGCCATGTGGCACTGCACTCGTGTTTGCCACAGTAATTGTTACCGATATGAAAAGCGTTTTCAAATCGGTGCGGATTTCACAAAAGACGCATCTTCCGTCTCGTGTGAATCCGCACCTGCTTCATCCGGCATTGCTTTCGGCGTTTATGAATCCCGATTTTTGTATAGGGCTACGCCGAAAGCCTTTTTGGTTTTGCTGACTTTATTCTGTTTCCGTTGACTGGACTTCTTTCTGAATCTTTTTTAAAGCTCCTATCACAAGGATGACGGAGGTCGCCAATATTATAAGGTCTGTGATGACTGAAGCAAGGAACAAGCCTTTTATCCCAAGTCCAATAGCCGGAAGTATGAAAAGTAGCGGCACGAACAGAATCAGAGAGCGGCACAAAGTAAGTATTGCAGCCTTGCTTGCGTCCTTTACTGCTTGGAAAAATGTTATGGAAAGAATCATGATTCCGTATGTTATGTAGGTTGAAAAAAGGAGTCTTAGCATCGGAAAACCCATTTCGGTGATTTTTTCGTCTGTGATGAAGATGGAAAGCATTTTTTGAGGAAAGCACATGGTAGGAATATAGAACACCAAAGCAAAAAGTGTTGCAAAAATCATGAATGCTTTTGTGAACGCTTTTACTCGTCCTATCTTTTTTGCCCCGAAGTTCGTTCCTATCGCCGGCTGGAATCCTTGACTTATTCCCCAAAGCGGGATGAACGAGAATGCCATAAGACTTAAACTTGCTCCAAGGACAGTCTGCCATTCCGAGCTTCCGTATTTTTGGGCGACACGGTACATGAGTGTCTGCTGAATCATCGACATGACCTGCATCAGCATCGCTGAAACTCCGACACCAAGAACCGCTTTCATCAGTTTTTTGTCGGGACAAATCTTTCCGATTTTTATAGAACTTTTTTTGATGAAAAACCATAAGGTGATTACCGCCTGTACGATTTGCGAAATCAGGGTGGCTAAAGCCGCAGCCTCAATTCCTTTTCCGTGGGGAGCCATGAAATGAATCAGGATTGGGTCAAGGATGATATTCATCACCGCACCAATAGCCATGATGAGCATCGCTTGAGTGAGGATTCCTTCACCTCGCATGACCATGTTGGCGCTTTGGGCAAAATTCACAAAAATCGAGCCGATAAACACAATTCTAAGATATTTTATTCCGAGTTCCATTATTTCGCCTTTTGCGCCGCAAAGAACAAGGAACTGGCGATTAAAGATAAATCCTAAAGCGGTGATTATTATGGAAAAAATTGAAACCGCAGAAATCAGATTTCCCATAATTTTGTCCAATGTCTCTTTGTCGCCTTTTCCTATTGCGATGGACACTGCCGATGCCGAACCAACTCCAATCAGGGTGGCGATTCCGTTGTTCATGAACGTGAAAGGATATGATACTTTTACCGCTGTCATTGCTTTTGGTCCAAGCATTTGCCCTACAAACATTGCGTCCATAAAATTGTAAAGTCCTATTACAACCATTCCGATTACTGCCGGTAAACTCAAAGAAATCATCGTTTTTACAATTTTTCCTTCAAGCAGGGTGGTCTTTGCTTTTTCATTCTGCGCCATATTTTCCTCCGTGATAAAACTCTGAAAACTGAATTTTTTGATAGATTTGCGACTGATTATACATAAAAACATACGGATTTTAATTGTGCGGAATCTGCTTGAGCCGAATTTTATTCTCAACAAGATGGCGATTTTTTATGGGTGCGGTCATGAAAGATTTTTTTAGAAGGTGTTTTTGTTTTTAATTTAAGGATGCGCCATGCCCCAGCCTGTAGGGACACCGAAGGTGTTGCGAAGCAATGAGCGACAGCGGAATCCCGAAAGGATGGTGGGAGGAAAATCCGGCTGATAATGTTTTTCAGGAATTGTGAGTTTTTTGGAGAAATAAAAGGCATGGATTTATAGAAAAAAAATTGCTATACTTTTACACCATGGCGAATATTTTTAACAGCGACAAAATCAGAATCAGCGGAGCGAGGGAGCATAATCTTAAAAATATAGACCTTGAGATTCCGAGAAACCGTCTGGTTGTGATTTCGGGGCTTAGCGGTTCGGGGAAAAGTTCGCTTGCGTTTGACACGCTTTTTGCCGAAGGGCAACGTCGCTATATGGAAAGTCTTTCTTCATACGCACGTCAGTTTTTGGGGACTATGGACAAGCCCGATGTGGATTTGATAGAAGGTCTTTCTCCTGCGATTTCAATAGAGCAGAAAAGTACAAATAAGAATCCTCGCTCTACCGTGGGAACGATAACGGAAATCTACGATTATTACAGGCTTCTTTTTTCTCGTGTAGGTCATGCTCACTGTCCTGAATGCGGACGAGAGATTCGGGAGCAAGGCATTGACCAGATTATAGATTCTGTGATGTCGTGGGGAGATGGAACTAAGATTCAGATTCTTGCGCCGGTCATACGGGGAAAGAAAGGCGAGCATACAAAGATAATCGAGGATGCAAGAAAGTCCGGTTTTGTTCGGGCAAGGATAGATGGAGTTGTCGCAAGCCTTGAGGATAACATAAAACTTGACAAGCAGAAAAAGCATACCATAGAAATAATCGTTGATAGGGTTGTGCTTGGCTCGGATATAAGAAAACGGCTTTCCGACAGCATCGAGACGGCTCTTTTGAGCGCGAACGGCATGATTACGGTAACAAGACGCATAGGTTCAGGGGATGATGAAAGGGACGAGGAGGTATTTTTTAGTCAGAAGAACGCCTGCCCGGACTGTGGAATTTCCATTCCCGAACTTCAGCCTCGTCTTTTTTCGTTCAATAATCCGTTCGGTGCCTGTTCTGAATGTACAGGTCTTGGCGAAAAGATGGAATGGGATTTTGAAAAGATAATTCCCGACAATTCAAAGAGTTTTAACGAGAATGCATTGGCGTTTTACAATCCTGAAAGCGAATGGAACCGTTCTATGTTTCAGGCGGTCGCCGATTCGGGCGGTTTTTCGCTTGATACTCCGATAAACGAGCTTTCCAAGGAACAATTCGATTTTCTTTGGAACGGAGACATCAATAAAAAAATCCGGTGGACTTACAAAAAACAGAGTGGAGAGGGCTATTCCGAATACAATCGCCCTTGGCTTGGTGTACTGGGCGACATGAGAAGGCGGCATAACGAGGCTTGGGGGCAGGCGCAGCGTGAACGTATTGAAGAAAAATTCATGTCGGTTTCGGAATGTTCTTCCTGCCATGGAAAAAGACTTCGCTCCGAGGCTCTCTCCGTTACCGTTGGGAACAGAAATATTCATGAACTTTCGTCTTTGAGTGTTTTGGAAGCGATTGATTTTTTTGAAAAGCTTAAACTTTCCGAATATGAAGCCAAAATAGTATCTCAGGTTCTAAAGGAAATAAAAGCCAGACTGAACTTTCTTAGGAATGTCGGGCTTGATTATCTTTCGCTTGAAAGAACAGCAGGAACTTTAAGCGGCGGCGAATCCCAGCGTATACGCCTTGCCACACAGATAGGCTCTGCGCTTTGCGGGGTCATGTATATTTTGGACGAGCCTTCAATCGGTCTTCATCAGCGGGACAATCAAAAACTCATAGATACATTGACATACCTTAGGGATCAGGGAAACACTGTGATAGTCGTGGAGCATGACGAGCAGACTTTGCGGACTGCCGACTATCTTGTGGACATAGGTCCCGGTGCCGGAGTACACGGAGGATATGTGGTTGCCTGCGGAACTCCTGAAGAAGTCATGCGGGTGCCGGAAAGCAAGACCGGTCAGTATCTTTCAGGCGAACTTAGGATGGATATCCCAAAAGAAAGGCGTAAGGGTAACGGAAAATTCATAAGGATTTCGGGAGTTACCGAACACAATCTGAAAAACGTTTCAGTTTCGTTTCCGCTGGGAGCGTTCACCTGCATAACGGGCGTTTCAGGAAGCGGAAAA
The DNA here is from genome assembly GCA_905372235.1 of uncultured Treponema sp. GTDB lineage: Bacteria > Spirochaetota > Spirochaetia > Treponematales > Treponemataceae > Treponema_D. The sequence goes on along the minus strand of CAJPOF010000008.1, from coordinate 52,875 downwards.
TCCACGCTCATGAGCGATGTTCTTTTTCCTGTCTTGAGCAACGCCGTTATGAGGTCAAGGCTTCCGTTCGGAAAGTACAAATCGATTGAAGGTGCGGAATACATAGATAAAGTAATAAATATTGACCAAAGTCCGATAGGCCGTTCTCCAAGGAGCAATCCTGCGACTTATGTCGGCGTTTTTGATTCCATAAGGGATTTGTTTTCCACGCTTCCCGAAAGCAAGGCGATGGGCTATAAGAAGGGCAGGTTCAGTTTTAACGTCAAAGGCGGACGATGCGAAAACTGTCAGGGAGCGGGGCAAATACTCATAGAAATGAATTTTCTTCCGGATGTATACATCACGTGCGATTCTTGCGGCGGAAAAAGGTTCAACAGAGAGACGCTTGCGGTTTTATACAAAGGAAAAAGCATAAACGATGTACTTGAAATGACAATCGAAGAAGCCTGCGATTTTTTTGCTTCGATTCCGCATATTTTCCGGAAACTTGAGACACTTAAATCCGTCGGGCTTGGCTATATTCAACTTGGGCAGAACGCATTGACTCTTTCGGGCGGGGAAGCTCAGCGGGTGAAACTTGCGAACGAACTTGCCCGTGTTTCCACAGGAAAAACCCTCTACATAATGGACGAGCCTACAACAGGGCTTCATCTTGCGGACGTTAAAATGCTGATGGAGGTGATTCAGAAACTTGTGGCTCAAGGAAACAGCGTTCTTATGATTGAACACAACCTTGATGTCATCTGTCAGGCGGACTATATTGTTGACCTTGGCCCAGAAGGCGGATTTCGGGGCGGAGAGATTGTGGCTTCGGGAACGCCTGAACAAATCGCCTCTGTAGAAAAATCCTACACTGGAATATTCATAAAAGAGATGCTTGAAAGAGAGCTGACAAAATGAAAAGTTTTCCGGTCAAGAAGTTTTTTTCGTGTTTTTTCTGCGTTTTGCTTTTTGTTCCTTTTTTTTCGTTTTCAGAGGAAGAAACAAAAAGGACTGTCATAACAATCGACAACGCCATCAGCACGCAATACGAAAAAGACAAGGAAAGCGGAAACGATATAATCCTTCTTACCGGAAACGTGAAAGTTTCTGTTTCAAGCGGCTCTTCAAAAAATGTAATCTCGGCGGATTCAATTCGCTATGACAGGACAAGCGAGATGATGTATGCGTCGGGGAATGTCTCGCTTGAGATGACAACCGACAGTTCCGGCGGACAGAACGTAACCGCCGACTCTCTTATGTTCAACACCTCGACTCTTGAAGGCGTTTTTGACGACGGAAGGGTTGTTCAGACAAAATCCGACGCGATAAATCTTCCAAGCGGCTCGACTCTTGTGGTCTCAAGCGATATTTTCGGAAGGAGTGTGTCGAACACGATTGCGTTCAAGGACGGAGTTCTGACTTTCTGCGATGACGAGGACCCGCATTGGTATATCAAGGCTTCAAGAATATGGCTTTTGCCTGGCGGCGAATTTGCCTTCCTTAATGCGCTTCTTTATGTGGGTGTCGTTCCGGTTTTTTATCTTCCGGCGTTCTACTATCCAAAAGACGAACTTATATTCAATCCTGTGTTCGGGCATCAGAGAAGAAAGGGGTATTTCAATCAGAACACGTTTTATCTTTATGGAAGAAAGCCTTTGGAAAATCCGAATAAATCTTCTTCCGATGACAGCGAAGGCGAAAAAAAATTAAAGGCTCTTTTCAATTTCGTCCGTCCTTCTGTATTGAAGGAGCAGAAACGCGAAGGTCTTGTTCTTCATAATCTTGACGACGACTACAATGGGGACACTTCAAATTATCTGAAAATCGTGGGCGACTATTACACTAATCTTGGTGCGCTTGTGGGATTTTCAGGCGTTTTTAAACCCAAGGCGATTTTTTCAAGCATAGACGCAAGTTTTTACATGGGATTTTCGAATACCGTTTTTTTTAATTCCTCATTTGGAGGGTACACGCCGTTTTTGAACGCAGGTGTGCGCTACTATGATTATTCTAATTTCATGGGATTGAAAATTCCTTTCAGGTACGGCGGAAACATTTCGCTTTCGATGAACAAGCCGTTTTCCTTTTCGGTGAAGATTCCGATTTGGTCCGACCCGTATTTTTCGGACGATTTTATAACAGACCGCACCGAATCAATGGACTGGATAAGTTATCTTATGGAACAGACGGACGACAGCGGTTCGTCAAAAACCCAGTCCACAATATCGTCTTTTACATGGAACGCAAACGGCTCGTATTCGATTCCGCTTCCTGCGCTTTTAAAACCGTATGTCTCTTCCGCATCGCTTTCGCTTACGTCGTCGCTTGTCTGGACATCGATGAGCGCAAATCCGTATGAACTTAAAAACGACAAGGTTTCTCCGTCGGATCTTTATGCGTGGAGGAACAGCACGCCGAACAGACTTTTTTATTATCCGTCGCAGATAACGCCGATGACAGCCTCCGCCTCGATAAGCGGAACTTTGGTGAGCATAGATTCTTCGTCCTTCAAGTCAAAAACTCCGTCCGCTTTGAAAAAAAAATCCGTGAACTATACTGTTCCGCTTATTGTTCCAAAAGAATTTTCTGACAGAAAAGAGGACTCTCCCAAAGAGGAAACTCCGGATTCGCTCGATAAAAACGATAAAAAAACTTCGGAAACGCATAATCCGGACGGAAAGAATATTGGGTCGAAAACCGAATCCGAGGATGACGAAAATCTTCCACTTCCGATTTCGGCTTTGCCAAAACTTTCTTCTGCGGCAGAACCCGTTGTGACGATAGGTTCTCTTTCGTTTTCTTCACAATATTCTGTAAAACCCAATTTCACGTCCCAGATTGCGTACAATTCGGCAAGCCTTAAAACCGCCGAAGATTTTGTGTGGGACGAACGGGGGCAGAAATCAAGAATGTTCTCGCTAAAAATTCCCGTTACATGGGACAACAATCTTAGCTACGGCGGAAACTTTCTTACTGTGTCGAACTCCAACACATACAGTCCGGTGTGGCAAAGCCATCCTTACATCCATGAAAATTCAGGAAGCGAGACGATATGGTATTCGGACAGCGCAAAATATTCTCTTATAAAAACAGACTATGCCGCCCAAAAGCAGGACGTCACTTCGTCGAATTCGGTTTCCATAAAACCGCTTGAATATCTTCCTTATTTCAACGGGACCGGAATCACGTACAGGAACACAATAAAGATAATCAGGACGGAATTCCTTGCCGACCAATTCACTTCTTTGAACGACGAGGCAAAATACGATTATCATCCTATTTGGGATGTCGTAAAAAACGGCGACGAAGAGGAACTGAAGGATTCCATAACGGCACATGCTCTGGACTTCACTTTTTCCGCCAACGAATTTGACAATAAGTTTTCCCAGTCGTTTACGTTCACGTCAACGCTAAAGCCTCAGACGGAAGCGTATTACGGGGTTGTGCGGCTAGGTTTTCCATACACGACACTTTCGTTTGAGACAGGCGAAAGAAAGAAGACGATAAAGGCGGATAATTTTACGCACCAGCCGTTCAGGGAAAGCCTTTCGGTCACTCTGTTCAAAGACCTGAGGATAAGCCAGTCGCTTTCATACAACAGGGAAGAAAAATACTGGGACTATCTGAAATTTTCCGTGAGCTGGAAAAGCCTTAGCGCAAGCTACACGCATTCATATACGACAGGATATTCTTTTAACGATAGCACCAGAAAATGGGAGACGGAAAGCGAAAAGAAATTCCAGCCGTATTCCGTGAACCTTTCCTATTCCCTTGGAACGAAAACCCTTTACGCATGGAAAAACAGGATTGTCCTGGGCGTGTCCTTGTCTACGAGCGCAAATGCGGACTTACTAAAACCGACTTCCTCAACTTTCACTTTTTCTCCGTCTCTTTCGCTTAAAATCCAGGATTTTTTGACCCTTACTTTTTCTGCCATGTCAAAGAATTCTGCGATATACAAATACGTTAAGCCTGGCATCTATCCTTCCGGAACGGAGACCAATATTTTTCTGGATTTCTTCAATGGATTCAGGTTTGACAATGATTCTGTGCGCACAAAGTCCAGCTTCAAACTAAAGAGCATGGCGTTCAGCCTTACCCACGAAATGCATGACTGGGATTTTACCTGCTCATTGAAAATCGAGCCAAAACTGATTTCTCTTTCAAGCACGAACAAATATTACACATATGACCCAAGTTTTTCTCTTTCGATAGTATGGAATCCTATGTCTGCGATGAAAGCCGAAATCACAAAAGATTACGACAAAGATTGGACTGAAATCAAGCTGAACTGAAGCGTTCCGAATTCGCTTTTGCAATCATTGACAGGAAACCTGATGGACTTTACAATTAACCGAACTGTGAATGAATATACCATTGTTGTGCCTGATTCTGCTTTGCTTTCGTGTGTGTGCGGCACAAATGACGATAATCTTAAACTCATCGAAGAACATCTTGGTCTTCCTGTGTTCACAAAGGGAAACGAGATTTCCGTAGATACTGACGATTCTGAAAAGAGGCAGAAATTCCGCTTCATAATCGATCGTCTTATCGACGAGATGAATTTGGGCGAAAAAAATCCTTTTGACATAATCGCTTCCGTTTTGAATGTTCAGAAAAATACATGCGTGGAAAGCGTGTCTGTGTTCGCCAATGGTTTTACCCGAAAGGTCTATCCACGCACGCAGAACCAGGCTGACTACATACTTTCCATGAGGAAATCGGACCTTGTTTTCTGCTACGGTGCTGCAGGCAGCGGAAAGACCTTTCTTGCCGTGGCGGAGGCTCTTCGGCTTGTGCTTAGCCACAAGAAAAAAAAACTTGTGCTTTCTCGTCCTATAGTCGAGGCGGGCGAGAGTTTGGGCTATCTTCCGGGTGTGCTTGAAGAAAAAATCAATCCTTACCTTCGTCCTTTGTTCGACTCGATGGAGATGCTCATTTCCAAGGAAAGCATAGCCCGTCTTTTGGATGCGGGGATAATAGAGACAGCTCCCCTTGCATACATGAGGGGGCGGACTCTGCGGGAATCCGTGATGATTCTGGATGAGGCGCAGAACGCAACTAAAGAGCAGATGAAAATGTTTTTGACACGTATGGGCGAAGATTCCAAAATCTTTGTCACAGGCGACATAACGCAGATAGATCTTCCGAATAAAAAGCAGTCAGGACTGGTGCATTCCATGAATCTTCTTTCCGGATTGGATGAGGTAGGAATGAACCGTTTGACGGCAGAGGATGTTGCCAGAAATCCTTTGGTAAAAAAGATTGTTAGGGCTTACGAAAATGAAAAAGAGCAATTCTAATGCATTTATAACCAAGGACAGCGAGGTTCAGGGATTTATGGAATCTGCGGCTGCCTTTTTAAAAAGACACTACAAGGTAATAATACTCATATTTTTGGGATATATTTCCGTGTCGGTGCTTAATTTTTTTGATGTCGCCACAAGTCAGACTATAGCGAACTACAGGCTTAGCGATTTTGAGATTGGGCAGATATCGGATAGGACCATATACGCTCCAAGATCTATTCCGGCGGACGAACTGAATCCCGTGTTTATCGAGGAAGGCGAGAAAATCATAAAAAAAGGTTTTCCCATCACGGAGGAAGCGTTCGCAAAACTCAAGAAAATGGCTGAATCTCCCGTATATCTTGACTACAGGGCGTTCGCAAATTCGGAGCTTTTCCTTTTGGCTCTTCTTGTGCTTTGGGTGGTGTTTTTTATGTATGCGCCGCTCGGCCGGAAACCCATGCTCCGCGAGTTTGTGTTCCAGACCATATGTTTTCTTGTTATATATGGCGCGACGGCTTTCGGCTCAAAGGCGCAGGTGTTTTCGCATCCGTTCATGCTCACCGTGATAATTCCGGCTACACTTTTCGTGCTGATAGAAGCCATCCTCTACGGAGACCTTAGCGCAATGCTTTTTTCGATAGTGGTTGCGTTGGGTGTGTTTGCCGCCTCCGGTTATGAGATTGTGCCGTTCCTTTATACGCTTTCGACAAGCATCGCCTCTTCGATTGTTGTCCGAAAAATCGAGAAAAGAATCCATATGATTTTTGTGGCGATAGTCATGGCGTTCATAAACATTGTGTTTGTATACCTGTTTAAAGTCATTTTCACCGGCGAGGGTGTAAGCCATATGGCGATGCTGATTGGCGGGGTCGCCGGAAACGGATTCCTTTCAGGGATTCTTGCGCTTGCTCTTATTACTCCAATCGAATGGATATTGAACACCGCCTCTGTTTTCCGAATGATGGACCTTTTGGACACGAACGTTCCGATTCTAAAAAAACTTTTCATTACGGCAAGCGGAACTTACCAGCATTCTCAGATGGTGGGGCAGCTTGCCGAAAACGCCTGCAGAGAAATCGGAGCAGACCCTCTTATCGCGAAGGTCGGCGCATGGTATCACGACATCGGAAAGATAGACCAAAGCGAATATTTTGCCGAGAATGTCCACGCAGGCTCTCCGAACAAGCACGACGATTTGAATCCAAACCTTTCTGCCTCAATCCTAAAAAGCCATGTGCGTAAAGGCGTTGAAAAGGCGAGGCAGCTTCATCTTCCGCAGGTGTTGATAGACATAATAGAAGAACATCACGGAAACAGCCTGATTGCCTTTTTCTTTGACAAGGCGCAGAAACTAGACCCGAATGCAAATCCTGCGGACTTTTCATATCCCGGTCATCCGCCTCGCTCAAAGGAATCCGCTGTCGTTATGCTTGCAGACACTGTTGAAGCCGCCTGCCGCACGCTGGACAATCCCACCGAAGAAAGGCTGGATAAGTTCATTCAGATGCTTATAAATTCCAAGGTGGAACATCATCAGCTTGACGACTGTTCGCTTACTTTCAGCGATATAACAAAAATCAGGGAATCCTTCGTGAAACTTCTGGTTGGCGTTTACCATAATCGAGTCAAATATCCCGACCAGAAAGATCCTGAGCAGAATAAAACTTCGGATGAAAAAACGGAGACCGCTCATAATCCGGAAGTCGAGAAGGATGCCAAGATAAAAGATTCAAAAAAAGATAAGGGAACGAAAAAAATACATGAAACTTCTGCGCATGAAGCCAAAGTGGATGCCGCTCGGAAAGCTGTGCTGGGAGACCGGACCATTAATGAGGTGAAGCTGAATGGCTGATAGAATTCTTGTTTCTATGCAGGAAGAACTTACCGAACCGGAATGGATTTCCAAGGTCAAGGATTTTCTTCAGTCTGTGATGGACAGGCTTGGAATGGACGGAGAGGAGGTTTCCGTTCTTTTCTGTGACGACAATTTCATTCGGGGCTTAAACAATACATACAGGAACATCGATGCGCCGACTGACGTTCTTTCGTTTGAAAGCGGAGAGAAATACGAGGATGAAGAGGGCAGCTGGATTAATGCCGGCGACATTGTTATAAGCCTTGACACCTTGCCTAAAAATTCGGAATATTTTGATGTTCCTCCCGACACTGAACTAAAACGTCTTCTTATACACGGGCTTTTGCATCTTAACGGCTATGACCACGGCGATGAGCATATAGAAAAAGGCGTAAAGCCTGTCTGCAAGATGCTTGAGATTCAGGAAAAAATTCTGGAAGAATTTTCAGATACGGTAATTATGAATTATAGATAAGAAAGGATGTCTATGCTTTTCAACAGGAAGAAAAATAAGATTAGTCATGGTTCCGAGGTGATAAGCCGGGAACAGCAGGCAATAATAAACGAAGAAAAAAAAGACATGATTCAGGGAATCGAGGATTTGAGCGAAACTTCCATAAAAGAAGTCATGGTTCCAAGAATCGATGTGGATTTTATTTCCGCTGACACCACTCGTGAAGCTCTTTTCAAAAAAATAATCGAAAGCGGACATTCTAGGTTTCCTGTCTATTCGGAATCAATCGACAATGTGATTGGAGTTCTTTACGTAAAGGATCTTATCTATTCGCTAAGCAGAGAAGAAGACATTTCCCTTGAAAAGATTATCAGGAAGGCTTTTTTTGTTCCTGAGTCAAAGCGAATAGACACTCTGCTTCGTGAGTTCAAGCGAAGGCATCTTCATATAGCCATAGCGATAGACGAGTATGGCGGAGTTGCCGGAATAATAACGATGGAAGACATAATCGAAGAGATTGTCGGAGACATTCAGGATGAGTTTGACAATGAAAGCGAAGAGATAACTGAAATCGGAAATGGTATGTGGCTGTGCGATGCCAGCGTAGACCTTGACGATCTGAATGAAATCCTTGATGCGGATTTTCCTGCGGAGGAATTTGATTCCCTTGGAGGATTTGCTTTTGACCTCTTTGGAAAAGTCCCCGTGAAATTCGAAAAGGCGGCTTGGAAAGACTGGGATTTTATCGTTCAGGATATGGAAGGACATAGGATAAATCTTATGAAACTTGTAAGGCATTCCGCCGATGAAGGAGTAAAACATGAAGAGCAATCGTCAAGGTAGAAATCCTGCGTTTTTTGCCGCTTTTGTCGTTCTTCTGTTTGTCTGTTTTCCGTCGTTCGCAAAGGAAAAGACGGCAGGCGATTATTTTTCCGACGGCGTGTCGGAACAGGAAAACGAAAACTGGTATCTTGCAAGCCAGCATTTTCTTGAGGCGATAGGCGAAAATCCTTCGTACGGGGCGGCTTGGTTCAACCTTTCAAAATGTTCGTATATGCTCGGCGAATACGATTTGACCCTTCAGCAGCTTGGCGAGGCGGAAAAATATCTTAGGGATGATGCCGCCGTTGACAATCTTAGAGGAATGACATACATCGCTTTGGAAAGATTTTCCGATGCAAGAGCCGTTTTTGAAAAAATACTTAAAACTTTTCCGAACAATGTGGAAGCAAGGTTCGGACTTGCGGAACTTGACCTTTTTGACGGAAAAATCACAGGGGCGGAAAAGCAATATCGAGAAGCCCTTAAAAGAGAGGGGAAGAACCGGAAGGCTCTTTTAAGTCTTGCTGTTGTTTCCGCCGAGATGGGAAAATACGACAACGCAAAACATTTCATGGAGTCTGCGCTGGGTTTCTATTCCGGAGAGGCTGAAGTTCATTATCTTTCCGCTGTGATATACGCCATGAAAAACGATTTTTCCGCCTGTGAAAAGCAGTGCAGAATCGCCGTGGAACTGAACGGAAAATACGACAGGGCTTACGAACTTTTGGCGAAAGTTCTGTACGCAAAAAAATCCTATGACGAAGTCATTTCGATATGCGATTTCAGGCTTGCAAAAAACCGTTCTGCGGCTTCTGCATGGTATTTAAAAGGATGCTCTCAGTTCAGAAAGGGCGATGTCTCCGACGCAATAGAAACGTGGGCGGCGGGTCTTAGAATCGTTCCCGACGACGAGATTATGAGGGCGACCCTTGAACTTGCCGTGAAGGAAAATATTTCAATCGAGGATTCACGGAGAAGCGAATGGGCTGCCTACCACATGGAAGTCGCCCGCCTTGCAAAAAGCCGGTTCGACAATTCTCAGATGGTCTGGGAATACCAAAGGGCTTTGAAACTCGACCCTTCGAACGAAGAGGCGCGTATCGCTTTTGCCGATATGCTTGAACTTTACGGAATGCACGAACTTTATCTTGAACAGCTTCTGTTCATCCAGAAAAACAGGGATTTTAAGGACGGCTCTTCCGATTCCGAAAATCAGAATCCCCAAAAAAATGCGTCGCAGGTTTCGATGGACGACACAATAGAGGCGTACAGCGATATTTTGGGTGAATCTCTTTCAAAAAAATGGAACGTGAATCCGTTTTTCCTTGACAAGACAAGATGGAGTTTGGGCATTTATTATGTTCCTTCGCCCGTGCATATGAATCATGTGGAAGGAAACAAGGTCGCCTCCGAGTTCGCCTGCGATGTTTTTTCGGGCATTGTGTCTACTTCCGTGGACGCCAGGGTTTCTCCGGTAAACGGATTTGGCGAGGCGTTCAAGAACGCAAGGAACTCCGGATTGGACTATTTTGTGATTTTAAATCAGGACGAGGGAAACAGAGATTTGACGCTTGAATACAAATTTTATTCCGGGCGAACGGGCTATCTTCTTTCTGAAAATTCGATTTACGGGGCGGGAAACAACAGGTATTCGCATATTTTCCGCAGGTTCAGAAACGAGATATTGGAAAAACTGCCAGTTACCGGAAAAATCGTCGCAAGGAATGGAAAAGTCCTGCTTTCCGATTTGGGACGCTCCGAAAACCTCCGAGAGGGGGCTGTGTTCGATATCGTAAAAAAAGGCGGAGTTACAACTTCCGGAACGACAAGCGGCGTTATCTACAAGGAAAGCGACATTTTGGGTTCATTCACCGTTACGTTGGTAGGCGAGGAAGTTTCGGAGGGAATCCTTGAAATAAAAGGATTTTACGACAGGGTGAACACGGGCGACCAGCTGGTGCTTCTTTCCGTTCCGCCTTCGGAGCAGCCCGGTTCGGGAAACGCCGAAGCCGTGCAGGAGACAGCCGCCCAGCTTAGACCCGCTCCCAACGCAGACTCCTCAGGGAACAGTTTGAATGACAAAGAAGAATCCGCCCTTAGTGCGGAAGATTTTGGAATAAGAAGAATCCCGTCGTTCGTGGACCTTATCCGAAGCATTTATTGAGGTTCCAAGTAGTCAAGCGCGGAGTCTATCCATTTTTTGGAGACCGCAGGATATTTTTCGTACACTGAAAGAAACGAGATTACAGCCTCTCTGTAGTTTCCTGAAAAATAATAGGATTCGCCAAGATAGAATTTTGCCCGCTCGGTTACGGATTTTGCCCTGTTTGTGCTGATAAGTTTTTTCAATTGTTCTTCTGCCTTTGAGTATTTTTTCTGAATGAAAGAATCCCGAAGAATCTCGAACAGTAAAAAATCGTCTCCGCCGTCGGGGGAAATAAGGTCTTCTTCGAACACATAAGGCTCTGAAATTTTGGTGGATTTCATTTTGTGCGCCTTGGAAAGTTCTTTTCCCGTGTCCATGACTTCTTTTTTCATTTTTACGGGTGTCTTGGCTTGCCCTTCGGTATAATAAAGGTAGGGGAGCGGAGTTTCCCTTATGCTTCCGCTTGAATGGATTTTTTCTTTTTCCGATGAAAAAGAAGCCACCTCGGGTTTGGTCTCCGGAATCTTTCTATGCACTCCGTTTACAGTCGAATTTATTGAAGGAAGTATTATGTCAAATTGCCGACCGTTTACTTCGCCGGTTACCGCATAATAGTAATCCCTGTAATCTTGTACATTGTCCAAAAAACTTGAACTGTCCGGTTCAAGTTCGGCTATCGGTTTTGTTTCGTTAAGGTCGTAGAACGAGCCTATCGGCTTTGTGCTTCGGTAAACAAATAATTTTGCAAGCGGCGGGTCGGATTCTTTGGGTAATGTCCACGACACGCTGATAGCCGTTCCGCTTCCGTGCGATGCGTTTATGTCTTTTACGATAGGTCTTTCTTTTGAAAATCCGTTTGTCGCTGTGAAAAATGTAAACAGCGCAAAAGCAATGGCTTTTTTCTTCATGATACAGCCATTCTAATTATATAAACGTAAAAACTCAATAATCAAAAAACGTCGTTTTTGTCGCCTTGGTTTTACAGGAGTTTTTGCGTGGATGTAAATCCTGCTTCTTTGCTAAGGCGGCGAGTTGTAAAATCTGTCGCTTTATTATAGATTCTTTTTGTCATGGGAAAATACAATTCTATAGTTCTTCTTGGACCTACGGCAGTCGGAAAAACGGCGATAGGAGTCGGACTTTCGCTTAGGTTCGGCGGAGAAATAATTTCCGCCGATTCAAGGCAAACTTATCGAGGTCTTGACATAGGTTCCGGTAAGGACATGGCTGAATATTCTTCGCAGGGTGGCATTGTTCCCTGCCACATGATAGATATCGCGGATTTGAGCGAGGAATACAACGTCTTTCACTATCAGCAGGATTTTTACAAAGTCTTTGACGATGTTGTGGGGCGAAAAAAACTTCCTGTGATTGTGGGCGGAACAGGGCTTTATCTTGATGCCGTGATAAGGAATTATGACCTTGTAGACGTTCCGGAGGATGCGGAACTGCGAAAATCTTTTGCGAAAAAAAGTCTAAGCGAACTTGTGGCCCTCTATCTTGAGTTGAAGCCCGACCTTCACACAAAAAACGACCTTTTGGAACGGGAGAGGGTAGTCCGGGGCATAGAAATTTTCTACGGAACGCACGGAAACAAGGCTTTAGAATTGAAAAAATCCATGTATCCGCGTCCTGATATTCGTCCGCTGATTATTGGAACTACGTTCAGCCGTGGCAAAATATGGGAGAATATATACAAGCGTCTTCAAGAAAGATTGGACGAAGGGATGTTGGATGAGGTTCAGCGTTTGCACGATGACGGCGCAAGTTGGTCTCGTCTTGAAAAACTTGGTCTTGAATATCGCTATTGTTCTTTTTTTCTTCAAGGAAAATACAAAACGCTGGAAGCAATGAAAGAAGAACTTTTTATCGCAATAAGAAAGTTTGCTAAACGCCAAGAAACTTGGTTCCGATTCATGGAAAAAAACGGTGTCAAGATAAACTGGCTTCCCGCCGTGCAGGACAGGCAGCAGAGGCTTTCTGCCGCCATCGCACTTGCGGAAAAATATTTTTAAGCGTTTACCGCAATTTTTACAGGCTTTTCGATTTCTGTAAGATATCCTGTCCTTATGCAGCTTTCAAAAAGTTCCTTGCTTAAAAAATCTGTGGTCACATCTTCGTAACCGTCCATGTCACGTACAATCTTTATGACGTAGCCGTCATCGGTTTCCTTGAGTATTGTCATGTAGTCGTTTTTGTTACCTAAACTTCTAAGTGAATAGCTTTTCATGGTTTCCCCCTGGTTATTTGTTACAATAAAATTGAACTACATTTTTATATTCGGTAAAATCAAAAAGAATGTTAGAAGATTTTTCTGAAAATAATGTTTTATTTTTTAACAAGGAAAAATTTCCGTTCGGTTTTCCGATATGCGACAGTCATCTTCATTTGGTTCAGTGCTTGCAGTTTGAGGACATCACGGATTTTTCAAGCGGGGATTTTTCGTCGTCGGGATTCACTCAGGATAATTATTTTTGTGCAACCTGCGTTCATTCAAAAGAAGAATGGCAGGAACTTGAAAAACTTAATCTTCCGTACGGAAGTGCGGCAAGGGCGTTCGGTATTCATCCGCAAAATCCTGAAATCGAACTTTTGGATTTTATGGAAAAACTTGTCTCATCAAAAAAGATAGATGCCGTGGGCGAAATCGGGTTTGACTTGTTTGATAAAAAATATGCTGAAAATCTTGAACTTCAGGAAAAAGTGTTTGCTTCATCGCTTGAAATTGCGATTGGTTACGAAATGCCTGTGGTGATTCATGAACGGAAGGCTTTGCATCTTGTTTACAAATATGCCGAGCGTCTGAAAAAACTTCCGTCCGTGCTTTTCCACAGTTTTCCGCTCGGTCTGTACGAAGCGAAAAGCCTTCTTTCCAAGGGAATCAATGCGTACTTCTCTTTTGGAAAGCAGATTCTGAACGGGAACAAAAAGGCAATCGAATGTGTAAAATTTCTTCCGATTTCGAACCTTCTTCTTGAGACAGACGCTCCTTTCCAGAGTCTGCGAGGCGAAAATTTCACGGGTTTCAAGGAAATTCTTCGTGTCTACGAGGCAAGCCTTGCGTTGCGCAATGAAAAAGATTTCGAATCCTTTTTTCGGATGCTTAAAAATAATTTTATGGATATGTACAAAATGCGAAAATGAAAGTTTATTAAAAAGAAAAGATTCGCTATATTTAATCGTATGAGTAGAATTCGACTTCCAATGTTCATAGTTTTGGGCGCAAGCGTCCTGTTTTCACTGTTACAGTTCAGTTTCCATGCCGACATAAGTCTTCTTGCTTTTCCGTTGAGCCTTGCGATGACTTTTTTTTCGGTGTGGTTTCTTTTTATAAAACTCTACGGCAAAAAGGAATTCAAAGCCGTTCTTCCGACGCAGAAAATGCTTCAATATTTACCGTATGTGTTTCTTGCATCCTTTGTTCTGCGTAGGGCTGGGAAAAACGGAACTCCTTATTGGTACGATGTGGTGACGGTCGTTTTGTGGGCAGTGGTGCTTGCATACAGGTATCTTATTCTCCATTTTTTGAACGAAAAGAGGGCGTATCTTCTTGAGCCAAACTGGAAAAACGAAAAAAAAGGTAAATCTCTTTTGGTAAAGCCCGCCGGATTTAAACGTGTACTCTTTGAGTTTGCCGACTGGATTGATGCGGTGGTTCAGGCGGTTTTCATGGTGCTTATATTCCAGATATTCGTGCTTCAGCTTTATGTAATTCCGTCCGAATCGATGGTACCTTCATTTCTTATCGGAGACAGGGTTATAGTGTTCAAGACCCCAAGCGGACCTAAAATGCCGTTGAGTGATGTCGGATTTCCGTGCCTGAAATCCTATAGACGGGGCGATGTTGTGGTTTTCAGAAATCCGCATTACAGCATGGACAGAAAGTCCGAGATTCGTACGGTTGTAAGCCAGATTGTGTATATGCTTACATTCAGCACCGTGAATCTGAATGTTGACGAAAACGGAGAGCCTAAGGCAGATCCGCTTGTAAAGAGGGTTACGGGGCTTCCCGGAGAACAGCTTGTAATGCAGGACGGAACGCTATATGCCCGCACAAAAAAAAGCGACAACTTTGAGCCTGTCGAATTGGACAAAAAATATGCCGCCTGGAATCTGAACGTTATCCATCCTTCTGTAAGGAAGGGGATTGAAACTATTCCTCTTTCAAAGGAGCAGTATGCGGCAATGCTTGACCTTGAAAAGTTGCGCCGGGAACTTGACATTGATTCCGTTGCGTTTGAATGCTCGTCCATTTCAAAGAGATTTTCCGAAATTGCCGCTCGCCAAAAAAAAGAAGGCGATTTTTCAGAACCTTCGCTTTTGATTTACGATGTTTTTTCAAACAGTTTTGAAAGAACGATGATGTTGCTTAAAACAAAGGGCGGCTCGGAATGGTTTTCGATGTTTATGACCGACTGGATTTCCGGAAAATCCGCCGCAGAGTCTGATTTTTCGAACGACATGTACAAAGAGGCGAATTTCCGCCTGAATCTTATGGCAAAACTTTCCGCCGGAAGAATCTATCTTAGGACGGCTGAAATCCTTTCCAAGAACGGCACTGCAGCAGAACTTTCGAATGATGAACTTTTGCTAAAATATTTTGAGGATGCCGAAAAAATCCATTTTTATTCGCTGATTTTGGATCAACGGAATATGCCTTTGTTCCCTGAAAATCTTGATGACGGAACTCCGCAATATATCGCTGAAGGCTCGTATTTTATGATGGGTGACAACCGTTTCAATTCGCTTGACATGAGACATTCCTACGAGAAAAGAACCGTTCCCCTCTCTTCTTATGACAAATATTCCGTGAAATACCGCTCTAACATGGAACCGCAGTATGTTTCAAAACGATACATTCTTGGTCTTGCCTTATACAGATTTTGGCCTCTTACCAGGCGCGGCGTAGTCCGGACAAGATAGTTTTAGCTTATGCGGGCATAGTTTCTATATTCTTTACTACCGATGGAAATATCTATATATTTATATGGTCTGATTCCGGTTTCCCTTTAGCGAACGGAATCGACCTTAAAACAAAAGCATTTTAAGGACAAGTCATGATTGTTGATAAGATTTTAACCGCCATTTTCGGCTCGCAGAATGAAAGAGATGTAAAAAAACTGATGCCTCTTCTTGCCAAGGTAAACGGAAAGGAAGATTGGGCAAAATCCCTTCCTGCCGAAGATTTTCCAAAGGAAACTGCAAAACTCAAGGAACGGCTTTCAAAAGGCGAGACATTGGACGACATATTGCCGGAAGCGTTCGCTCTTGCCAGGGAAGCTGCGTTCAGGGTGCTTGGAGAGCGTGCCTATGACGTTCAGATAATGGGTTCTCTTGTGCTTCATTCAGGAAGAATCACGGAAATGAAAACCGGTGAAGGAAAGACGCTCATGTGCGTTCCTGCCGTGTATCTGAACTCCCTAAGCGGAAAAGGCGTGCATGTAGTTACCGTGAACGATTATCTTGCCGAACGAGATGCCGACTGGATGCGTCCGGTATATTCCTACCTTGGGCAGACTGTCGGTTCAATTCTTTCCAACATGGATAACGAGGCAAGAGCACTTTCTTATCGTTGCGACATAACATATGGAACGAACAATGAACTTGGCTTCGACTATCTTCGGGACAACATGCAGATAGACTTGGCAAGGAAGGTTCAGAGGGGATTCAGTTTCTGTGTGGTTGATGAGATTGACTCAATATTGATAGACGAGGCAAGAACTCCGCTTATAATCTCAGGTCAGGGAGAGGACGACACGTATAAGTATCACGAGGTTGATAAATATGTGGGCGAGCTTTCCGAGGTCGAAAAAGATCCCAAGACGGGCGACTATCCCGACGAGGTGGAACTTGACCCTGAGGCAAGAAAGAACATCAAGGGAGACTATAAACTTGACGAAAAATCTAAGCGTGTTTCCTTCACGGACGCAGGAATAAACCATATAGACGAGATTCTTCATAAGCACAACCTGATTGCCGCAGGAACTAAAGTCGTTGACGAAGAAAACTTCGAGTTTGTTCATTATTTTACGCAGGCGGTAAGGGCTCACACGCTTTACCATCAGGATGTGGACTACCTTGTTCGGGATGGGCTTGTTCAGATTGTTGATGAATTTACAGGCCGTGTGCTTGAAGGCCGACGATATGGCGACGGACTTCATCAGGCTATAGAAGCAAAGGAACATCTACGCATTGCCCAAAGGAACAGAACTCTTGCGACAATCACGTTTCAGAATTTCTTCAGAATGTACGAAAAACTTTCGGGCATGACAGGAACGGCTGCCACGGAAGCCGTGGAATTCAACAAAATCTACAAACTGGATGTCGTCGCAATTCCTACGAACAAGCCTATCGCAAGAAAAGACGAGAACGATGAAGTCTATCTGAATGAGCAGGACAAGTGGGAGGCAATAAGCAAGGAGATTCAGGAGGCGCACGCAAAAGGGCAGCCTGTCCTTGTGGGAACTGTTTCGGTGGAAAAATCGGAACTTCTTTCTTCAATCCTTACACGAAAAGGAATACGCCATGAAGTGCTGAACGCAAAAAATCATGCCCGAGAGGCTATGATAATCGCGGAGGCAGGAAGCCGGGGTGCTGTCACGATTGCGACTAACATGGCTGGTCGAGGAACTGATATAAAACTCGGCGGAAATCCTGAATTCAGGGCAAGAAAAAGGGCGGGAACCAATGCGACTGCCGAACAGTATGCGGAAGCGTACAGAATCGAAAAGGAAAAGTGGCTGAAGGACAACGAAGATGTCAAGAACGCAGGCGGACTTTATGTGATAGGTTCTGAACGCCATGAATCCCGCCGAATCGATAACCAGCTTAGAGGTCGTTCCGGCCGTCAAGGAGACCCCGGAAGATCCAAGTTCTTTATTTCAATGGACGACGACCTTATGCGTCTTTTTGGTGGCGAGAGGATGAAAAACCTGATGACAAGGATAGGAATGCAGCCGGGCGAACCTATAGATCATCCTTGGCTGAACAGGGGCATCGAGAAAGCGCAGGCAAAAGTCGAAGACAGGAACTTTGAGATAAGAAAACACCTCCTTGACTATGACGACGTTCTGAACGAGCAAAGAGGCGTAATCTACGAGCAGAGGGATAAAATCCTTGCCGACGAGGAACTTTCGGAAAGGGTTATGGGAAACGCAAAGGATGCCGTGGACCTTATGTTCTATGATTTTGCGAGGGCATCAAAAAGGCAGCAGGACGAGGCTAGGTCCGCCCTGAACGAAGATATAAAAAACAATTTTGGACTTTCCCTTCCTGTGGAACGACTTTCCGAGGAATCTTTGCTTGCGGCTTTGCAGAACGACATCACGGAAAAAGAGACGCTGGTCGGAAAAGAGAACCTTAATATGTTCATTAGATACCAGTACGTTCAGGTAATCGATAAAAAATGGCTTGACCAGCTTGAAGCTCTTGAAGGGCTTAGGGAGGCGGTAAGCCTTCGTTCCTACGGCTCAAAAAATCCTTTGACCGAATACAAGCTGGACGGTTTTAGAATGTTCGACGAAATGCTGGAATCCATCCGCACTTCGGTTATGGCGCGCGTTTTCAAGGTACGCATTCAACTTAGCCCGGAGGCTCTTGAAGCGCGGCGGCTTGCGGCTGTGCGTGCGCAGAAAAATATGAGCGCCCAACATTCCGAAGCGCAAGAGGCGTTCGGAGAAACGCAGGCGCATCGCATGGCTAATTCTGCGATGAACGCTGACATGGCTCGCAGGAATGCGTCAAAAGGTGCTATGCAAAGACGAACCCAAGGAGAAAACATAACCGTAAGAAGGTCTTCTCCAAAGGTCGGGCGAAACGATCCTTGTCCGTGCGGAAGCGGAAAAAAATACAAGAACTGTTGCGGAAGAAATGGCTGATTTCATGAAAAACGAATCTTCCGCCAGAGGATTTTTTCTTTTTGCGGCTTTGCTTTTTTCTTTTGTTTCTTTGTCATGTTCCGGATATTCAAAGATTCAGTCCGTTGCGGAAGAGGAACTTTTTTCCATGAGTTACGGCAATTTCGAGGAGCAACTGAATCTTTTTGGAATAAACACCGTCGGCAACATGAAGACGGAACTTGCAATGCGGGACGGATTTTTTTATATCGTGAACGGCGAGGCTGGAAAAATCCTTTCCTTGAATTCCTACGGGGACTTGCTTTCTTTGTATTACAGCGAGGAATTCTATTCCAAAAAAAACTCCGGACTTCCTGAAAGATCCACCGAAGGCATCTGGAAAGCGGTTGAGTATCCTTTTGACTACACGGGAAAAATCGCCGTGGACTCAAGAAAATATATGTACGTGGTGGGGACCGTTCCGAAAGAGCGGCACGAGCAGGACGAGGACGAACGCCTTCTTTTCAGTCAGGTTGTGCTTTGTTTTTCAAGCGACGGAACTGTCATCGACTATATAGGTCAGCAGGGACCGGGGGGAACTCCGTTTCCCACGATAAAAGGTTTGTACGCCACGGAAAACGATGAACTTGTCGTAGTATGCACAACAAACGACGGTCTGAAAGTGTTCTGGTTCAACACAAACGGTTTTTTACGCTACGAGATTCCAATCCTTACCGGAAAAGTTCCCATGATTCCGGGGGATTTTGTAAACCGCACTGATATGTCCGTTACGGTGGAAAACGTAGTTCCCGACAGCTATTCAGAGCGGCTTTACGTAAAAATAGATTATTATCTTCCCTATATCGACGAGGAATCGAAAGTTCAGTCGGGATTCGACTATGTTCAGTCGGTGATTTATCCGCTTGACATCGAGACAGGGCTTTATGGAGAGGCGATAAATGTTCCTCCGTTCGAGGTTTCGGTTACGGAAGATTTCACTAAGATTTCGTATGCTTTGCCCTACGATTTTCTTGGGGTAACACGGAACAACTGGTTTTTCTTCATCGTTACCACGGAAGACGGTTTTTCTATAGAGATGATTCAGCCGGGTACACAGAACGTTATAAAGCGGCAGTTCAATGTAGACCATAGCCGTATTCTGTATTATTCTTTTTCACTTTCAAAAGAAGGCATAATCTCCGCCTTGCTTGCGGACAGAGAAAAATCCAGGGTGGTCTGGTGGCGTACGGATTCCTTGGTCGATTCGATTCTAAGGCAATAGGTGATTTATGGATTTTAGAGGAGTTGACGAAGGCCATCCCGATGACGAAAAAGAAAGGGGATTTACGTTCTTCTACAACAGGGAAGAACGATTGAAAAAAGCTCCGCAAAGTGTAAGGGACTTCTACGCCGGAAAAATGGCTCCCAAAAAAGGACTTTTCAAGGTGCTTGTTTCGACCAAGGGAAACAGGTTCATGCTTATGTCGATAGCGGTTTTTGTCGCCTTCATATGGATTTTCAGTTTTCTTTCGGCTCGGAACATAAGCCGTTTTATCGGAACTGAATGTGAACTTACTGCGTTCTCGTATGAAGATTCGGTGTACGTAAGCCTTCAGTTCAAGGCACTCTCCGATGAAAAACGCAAGACCCGTATGTCTATTCCGGTGCTTGTGACGTTCAGCGCATACGACAATTCGGGTGCGCTCATAAACAAAAGCGAGGTTTCGGGCTCTTTTACCGGTGAAGAACTCTTTATAAGGACAAAATTCACCGACTATGATATAATCAAAATAACGGCATCGTGCAATTCCGGTACTGAATCCAAGGATTTTTCGGTAAATATTCAGAACCGCTAGAAAATCCGGTGTCCGTTTGGAGTAAGGATGCTTCAGTTTTATTTTCTTTCGGTTTTGTTGAACATTTTGGTTGGGCTTGTCCTTTTTTTCGGAGACTCATCTTCGCCCGAAGATTCCGATTTACTTGAAGAGTCAGAGCCCGACGAGCGAAAGCAGGCGTTTTTCTTGCGATTTTTCGGGAAAGGTTCGTTCACCGACGAGGCGATGTTTTACCTTGTGGTTGGAGGTCTTTCCGTTTTTGTGGGATTCATAAAACTTCTTTCGGCGGTTAACGGGCCTGCTTTTTTCGGAGACCTTTTTCCAAGCGTCGCAGGTTTTTTAGGCGGAATTGCGGTTCTTATCCTTTATTTTGAAAAAAAATCGTCGGTTTCCCTTGAATTGAACCATGTCTTCAATCTGATTCTTATAGAAAGCCGAAAATATCTTGGACTTGGATGCATTGCGGTTGCTCTTATGCATTTTGTGCTTCCCGGCGTTCTTTTTCTTTGAATAAAATCCGCTTTGCTAAAAGGAAATGAAAATGAGTTCTTCAATCGCGTGCATAATCTATGACGGAAAAAAAATCCTTGTCGCTCACAGAAATCCCACGGGAGACATGGGCGGTCGCTGGGAATTCCCAGGCGGAAAACTTGATGAAGGCGAATCCTTTGAAGAGGCGATAGTCCGGGAAATGAAGGAAGAATTTGGTGTGAATGCAAATGTGCATCAAAAAATATGCACGTCGTCGTTTTTGCACAGGGGAACGGAATGCAGTTTGGACGCATTTATGGTTTCGCTTGAACACGACGGAATTAAAAAGCCGTACACTCTTACTGAACACACGGAATACAAGTGGGTGCTTCCCGAAGACATACGAAAAATGAATTTTGTGGATTCGGACTTGAAGATTTATCCTTGTGTGCTTGATTTCATAAACGGAACGATAAAATGAAAAAAAAATTGTATGCGTTTTTCGTATCGGTTATGATTTTTTTTCTTGCAGGATTTTCTTGCGACAGGGAACGAAACATTGAATTCGATGAAACAGAGCCGCTTTCCCTTTCTCCCAGCGTGTCGTGGGCGCTTGTTACAGAACCGTATGTTGCGTTCAGGAACAGTGAGAGTTGGGAAGGCGAGGCTGTAGCTCATTGCAGGAAAGGTGATATTCTTATGGTCGTCGGTCGTTCGATTGAGCCTGACGGCACATGGTACAGGTTCGATGAGGGCTGGATATTCGAAAGTTCGCTTGCGCTTTATTCAAATAGATACAAAGCGTTAAGCGCAAAAAGAGAGTTTAAGTGATGCTTCTTATAATCGCAGAGATAGGAACAAGTCACGGCGGAAGCGCGGAAAAGGCAAAAAAACTTATAGATTGCGCCGTTAGTGCAGGCGCGGATGCTGTGAAATTCCAGTGGGTGTGCGCCGACGAGATTTTGCATCCAAAGACCGGGCTTGTAATTCTTCCTACAGGTTCCGTTTCGCTTTTTGAGCGTTTCCGAGACCTTGAATGTGAGCCTTCGTTTTACAAGGAGATGCTTGAATACGCTCATTCAAAAAATGTGAAATTCATATGCTCTCCGTTCGGCGAAAAATCTCTTGGGGAACTTATTTCGATAAATCCCGACTATGTAAAAATCGCAAGCCCGGAACTGAATCATTTTCCCATGCTGGAATCTCTTTCGTCGTTCAGAGCTGCGCAGAAGGAAAGAGGGGAGGTTCCCGTTCCCGTGATATTGTCGTCCGGAGTTTCGCGCCTTTCGGACATAGAGGCTGCCCTTGACATTGTGGGAACGGAAGGCGTTTCGCTTCTGCATTGCATAACAAGCTATCCTGCGCCCGAAAGCGAATACAATCTTAGGCTTTTGGAAAACCTCAAAAATATTTTTGGAATTGAAACAGGGGTCAGCGACCATAGCCTTGATCCTGTCCTTGTTCCAGTGCTTTCGGTTCTGTGCGGAGGGACTGTGATAGAAAAGCACATAACGCTAAGCAGAAGCATGGACGGGCTTGACGATCCTGTGGCGTTGGAAGGCGAGCAGTTTGCGCTTATGTGCCACGTTGCCCGTCAGGCGGAAGCGGTGCTGAATCGCTACGGAAAAGACATTGGAAAGCAAAGGTTATTAAAGGAACTTGAGGAAAACTACGAAAAGGAAAAGATATTTTCTGCTCTTGGGGACGGAATAAAGCGTCTTGCCGAATCGGAAAAACAGAATTATGGAAGGACAAACCGTTCCCTTCATTACACAAGGTCGCTTTCAAAAGGAGACGTGATTTCCGTTTCGGACATTGCGGTTCTGCGCACGGAAAAAATCCTTTCGCCGGGAATATCGCCTGCCCATCTTGAAAAAGTTTTAGGTTCGATTCTTCAAAACGATGTTACCGACGGAGACGGAGTGAAGTTTTCCGACATCATCGAGCGCACCAGTCAAAGATAGCAAGCATTCCCATAATCGTAAGGTTTTTGTCAACGCAGTCGAACACGCTTGTAATCGGAGAAAGCATGCTGTTCAGTCCGCCTGTTGCGATGACCTTTATGTTTTCTTCTTTTTCGCCGCGCTCTTTTTGCATATCGCTTTTCATCTGTTTTACTAGCCCTTCCACAAGTCCTCTGTAGCCAAGCACTATCCCCGATTGGACAGCCTGCACTGTGTTTTTCCCAAGGCTTGAAGTCGGTATGTCAAGCGGAATCGCAGGAATTTGAGCCGTGTTCGAAAAAAGAGCGTTGAATGCCGTGCGGATTCCGGGAGCGATTGCTACTCCGGCTAAAGTTCCGTCGCCGTAAATTGCGGTAAGCGAAAGCGCCGTTCCAAAATCGGCTACAATGCAGGACGAGCCGAACATTTTCCATGCGGCAACGGCATCGCACAACAAGTCCGTGCCGATTTCGTTGGAAGCGGTTTCAGGAATTTTTACAGGAAGTTTTTTATAAACGGCACTCTCGATTATGAAAGGCTTTTTTTCGATAAGACGCTTACTCAAGTTCACAAACGGTCCTACCAAAGCCGGAACTACCGAACTTAGCACGATGTCCGAAATATCTTTGGGCTCGATTCCCGATTCCTTTAAAAGCGGATTCAATATCGAAAAATATTCGTCTCCGGTACGTTTTGAGTCTTTGCTGAGCCGCCATTCGCTTATGATTTTTCCGTTTTGGCAGACGGCGGTTTTTATGTTCGTGTTTCCTATGTCGATTGCAAGAATCATTTTTTCCTCTTTTTTGCTTTGTTTTCCGGATATTATGCAGGGATTTTCGATTGTTTTCTATCCTTTTTTTCGATTGTGATAAACTTCCGATTTCGCTAATATATGGCATACCATTTTTCAGGAAACATAAATGAAATTGAACGCATTGAAGGGAATGAGGGACATTCTTCCCGAAGAACAGAAAATTCGGGACTTCATTCAGGGAAAGATTCTTGAGACATACACAGAATCCGGTTTTGAGCGGATTTCAACTCCAATCCTTGAGGATTCGGTAAACATCGCAAAATCCGAAGGCGGCGAAAACCTGAACCTTGTTTTCAATGTCCTGAAGAGAGGCGAAAAACTCGACTCCGCCCTTAAAGAAAACCCTTCGGTGGAAAATCTTTCAGACATGGCTTTAAGGTATGACCTTACCCTTCCGCTTGCAAGGTTTTTTGCCGCGAATAAAAATCGTCTTCAGTTTCCGTTCAAAGTCATACAGACGGACAGGGTCTACCGCGCCGAGCGTCCGCAGAAAGGGCGGCTCAGGGAGTTCGTTCAGTGTGACATAGACATATTGGGAGACAAAAGCCCGAATGCGGAGGTTGAGCTTATCGATGTTACGTCAAGGGCTATGCTAAAAATCGGATTCAACGATTTTTCAATAAATGTGAACGACAGGCGGCTTTTGAGGGAAATGCTTGTTTCGATGGGATTTTTGCCGGATTCCATAGAGTCCGTTTCTGTAACGTTCGACAAACTTGACAAGATTGGAGTGGACGGAGTTCAAGCGGAACTTTTGGAAAAAAACTTCAATGAAAAATCCGTGAAAAATCTTTCGAATTTTCTTTCGGGCGGAAAAATGTCTCTGGATTCCGTTTCCGAGTTCGTGCAGGACAAAAATATCGTTGAAAATCTTAGATACGTCATGGACAACGTGAAAGCGTCAAGCGGCGGAAAGTACGACATAGTTTTCACTCCGAGCCTTGTTAGAGGGCAAGGCTACTACACGGGAATGGTCTTTGAAATTTCTTCTCCGCATTTTAGAGGTGCTGTGGGCGGCGGCGGACGTTACGACAAAATGATAGGAAAATTCATCGGCGAAGAAGTTCCAGCCGTAGGTTTTTCAATCGGTTTTGAAAGGATATGCTCGATATTGCTCGAAAACAACTTCGCCGTTCCGTCGATTAAAGAAAAATGCGCCGTCCTTTACGACGATTCCGTGCCGTTCAGCGAAGTCCTGAAGGAAGCGGAAAAACTAAGGGAGAACTACATCGTTTCCGTGATAAAAAAAGCAAAAAAAATGGGACCTCAGTTTTCCATGCTCGAAGGACGCGGTTACACGAAATTCGCACAATCAAATGAATCCGGCTGGATTGTAAAATAAATGCGCTTTTCCGGGCGGCTTTGCAAGTGATTTGCACGTACGGATTTTCGCCGTATTCTGTGTTCCATGTTCCGTTTAGATTTTAGGGCGACTTTTTCCTGTTACATTCGGAACATCGATTTTCAAAACGGTTACAGCTTTTGTCATCTTTTCGGAAATTGAAAAATCTCTTCCCGTTTGGGTTTTCATTATGCTTTTTAAGCCGAATATTTTTTCATCTATGTCCTCGACTATTTTTGCTTTTCCGTCTCCCATGACGCTTTCGTAGGCAGAGCCGTATCTGCATGGAACGTCTCCGCCTGAAATCAGGGAGATGCCGGTCTCAAGTTCAATGAAAACATTTGGGTTTTCCCGTAGAATATCAAGTTTCCGCCCTTCCTTTGCGCAGTGCAAATACAGCGTAAGCCTCCCTTCGCTAAAAACAAAACCGTATTGCATCGGAATTACATACGGACGACTTTTGTCAACCATTCCTATATGCACAATCTTTGCGCGCTCGATTATCGATTCAATTTGAAGATTGTCTGTTATTTTCCTGTCTTCTCTACGCATATCTTTCTCCTTTTTTGCTCTTGTTTTTTTCATGATTTTTCCGGGCGGCTTTTTGCGGTAAAACCGCAAAAACCAGGCTTTTCAGGGTTCCGCTATCGCTCCATTCCTTCGGAACTAGAGGGCAAGGAAAACCTTGCCCTCTAGCCCTTACAATCCTTGCCGCATTTTCCGCTAGACTAAAATCCCGTTCCGTTTTTAAGGACGGTTACGCCGATTTTCGGAAAATCATTTTTACAATGCCAGTTTTTTTTAAACTTTTTATATTCCGGTTTTGCGCTCATATCGTCTAATTGACTTTAAATTTTGCGACTTCCTGCGAAAGATTTTCGATGCTCTCCTTGTTCTTTTGTGCGATTTCGGTCACTTCATCGACAGCCGTGTTTATCTGCATTGCGCCTGCCGCCATTTCCGTAACGCTGTCTGCGATGCTGTCGGACATTTCTCCAAGCCGGTCCATCTCGCCTGCGACAAGGTTACTTCCGGTGAGCATGTCGTGCGAATTGGTCTGTACATTGTGCGCCATCTCGCCGATTGTCTGCATAGCCTGCGTGATACGCCCGCTTCCTGTACTTTGCTCCTGCATTGCGCTCATGATTCGGTGTTCCTGCGCCTTTGTTTTTTCGGCAAGACTGAAAATGTTGTCGAACTGCGCTGCGACCGACACAGCAGAATCGTTTACTTTTGTGATTTTTTCTTTTAAGTCCTTGAGGATTGACGTTATATGCTTTCCGTGCGTGTTCGATTCTTCTGCAAGCTTTCTGATTTCGTCTGCGACGACGGCAAAACCTTTTCCCGTCTCCCCGGCGTGAGCCGCTTCAATTGCGGCGTTCATCGCCAAAAGGTTTGTCTGCTCCGCAATGTTTTGAATGATGACGCTCGTCTCAAAAAGGACTTCAGAGCCGTCGTCAACCGCTTTACTCAAGTTCACCGTCTCGTTGATGACATTTTTTCCCAAATCGGTCGCTTTGTTGAGTTCTTCAAGCGCATTCAAATTGTTTTCGATAACTTCGGCGACCGCCTTTACGTTCATGACCATGTGGCTGATTTCTTCGGTAGACAAATCGATGGTTTCGGTCTGCGTTTTTATATGCTCATCAAGGTCTTCGATTGTCTTCATCATCACCTGAAGCGAAGAGCCGACGGCGACAACGCTTGAAGCGTGCGTTGTCATTTGCGTTTTGACTTCCTCGATGTGGGAACTGATTTGGCGGATGGAACTTGCCGTCTCTATCGTGCTTGCGTTCAGTTCGTCCCCGATTTCGCGCATGAGATTCGTGTTTTTGCCGACGGTGCGAACGCTGGCGGCGATTTTATCGAACGTTTCGTTAAAATATATCGAAAGTTCTGTAAGTTCGTCGTTTCCCTTTACAGGAAGTCGGGCTGTCAAATCTCCGTCCCCTTCCGCAATGTCTTTTAGCATTCCGCTTACCGCTCTAAGCGGTCGGCTTACGATTATTTTTATAAGCGTGTTCAGCACGATGATAATTGAAAGAAGTATAACCGTATATTGGGCGACTGTTATTCCGAATTCTTTCCATGCTGCTGCGGTGATTTTTGAAAGTGTCGTTACGGACGTTAAAACCCATTTTTCATCGATTCCTTTGAGCGTTACCGGAACGAAAATGAACTGTGATTTTACTCCGGAAGTATGTGAATGAAAAATATGACGGGCAATCTCGCCTGTTTGAATTTTTGCAAATATGGGTTTTAGTTCGGGACTATCGTCAAACCTATTTTTAAGCACGCGGGTGGAATCCGCTCCGTTTGCTACGACTGTGCCGTCGGCTGCGCACAAAAACTTGAAGTTTTCTTTTGAAGTTCCTTCAATCTTTTCGGTATTCTGCTGAATCGTCGTAACGTCAAGGTTCGTGCAGTACACGCCGACGATTTTTCCTTCAAAGAATATGGGGGCAGCAAGTGTTACAAGGATTTTTTTGTCGAGCGTAAACGGCGGAATGACAACAAGTTTTTTGTGCTTCATCGGTTCTGTATACCATGCGTCTTCATGATTGTCGTACAGTTCGTCCATCATTCGGATTGTTATGCCTGAATTGTTTTTTTGCGTGTAAAGGGTGAATCGTCCGTCGGGTCCGTAAAATCCGTCATTCGCAAACAAGGCGTCCTTTGCGTCGAACGCATTCGCTTCAAAAATGAGTCCCATGCTGGCAAGCATCGGATTTCTTTCCAAAAAAATTTGTATATACGCTTTCAGATGTTCACGGCTTCTCTCCGAAAGCGGTTTTTTAAGCTCTTCCTGAACTACTCCATCCCAGTCGCGGTAGGTCTGGTATGCATTTGAAAAATATTCGGAAATATTTTCTGCCATAAGTTGGTTCTGCATAGTCATGTCGGTGTAGTTTTCTTCAATCGTATTCGAATAATCAAAAACTGCATCGTATGCCGCTATCCCGGAAAAGACTAAAAGCAATATGGAAGAAATGATTATGGTCAGTTTGAAGCCCAAACCATGCCGAGTGCCTTTGATTTCGCTGTTTGATGTGTCCATTTGGAAATCTCCTATTATATAATTATCGGCATAATAAAGTTTTAGGACATCAATTTATTTTGCGGATTTAGAATGTATATTTCTCTTTAATGCGGCGGATTTTTATAATCGATAAAAGACCGTGCTTGCCTAAGGGGTCTGTTTTTTTTATTATGAAGTCCATGAAAAAAAAGACGTTTTTTGAGGGCGTAAAGGATGGGATTCCAATCGGACTTGGCTATTTTGCGGTGGCTTTTTCAATCGGAATAGTCGCAAAAACCGCTTCTCTTTCGCCGATTCAGGGCTTTGTCGCAAGTTTTTTGAACGTCGCGTCCGCAGGTGAATATGCGCTTTTTACGTCGATAAAACAAGGCGCTTCGTACATTGAGATTGCCTTGATTACTCTTGTCGTGAACGCCCGCTACATACTTATGAGCTGTTCGATGTCGCAGCTTTTCAGCCCGGAAACTCCGTTTTATCACAGATTCCTTGTGGGGTTTGGAGTTACCGACGAGATTTTCGGAATAACCGTTGCACGAGGAGGAAAAATCGAGCCGTCATACAATTACGGAGCGATTTTTGTTGCGGTTCCTTTGTGGAGCATAGGGACTTCGCTTGGAATCATCGCAGGGAACATCCTTCCGGAGCGAGCTGTAAGCGCGCTTTCCGTTGCGCTCTACGGAATGTTCATTGCGATAATAGTTCCGCCTGCAAAAAAGGATTTTGTGATTCTTTCCGCCGTGGCTGTAAGTTTTGCGTCAAGTTTCCTTTCGGGAATTCTTCCGTTTGTAAAAGAACTTTCGGGCGGAACAAGAACTATAATTCTTACTGTTTTAATATCTTCCGTTTTGGCGCTTTTAAAGCCTCTGAAGGATGGAAAAAAAACATGAATCTTTACGCATACCTTTCGATTTTCACGGCGTTTTTTGTCTCGTATCTTATCCGTGTGCTTCCGTTGACCCTGATACGCCGCCCAATAAAAAACGTTTTCATCCGCTCGTTCCTTTATTACGTCCCCTATGTTACGCTTTCGCTGATGACTTTCCCTTCGATAATCGAATGTACGCAATCGGTGTGGTCGGGCATTGTGGCTTTGCTGATAGGTGTTATAATTTCATGGCTGGGTGCGGGACTTTTTTCCGTCGCATGCGCAAGTTGTCTTGTGGTTTTTGTTGCGGAACTTTTTCTTGTGAAGGGCGGATTTTAGTTTTCTTGAAGGATTCTGATGGGCGATATTTTAAGGGTTTCAAAACTTTCAAAGCAGTTCAACCTTGAGGCTGGCGCTTTTCGGAAGAACAAAAAAACGGTCTATGCCGTGAACGATGTTTCTTTTTCTGTGGGAAGGGGAACGACCTACGGAATCCTTGGCGAGTCGGGTTCGGGAAAGACTACCACCGCGCGTCTTATAGTGAAGATGTACGGCGCGTCGGGCGGAAGCATAAACTTTTTTCCCGACGACAAAACTTCTCCTTTGGACGTGGAATCTCTTGGGGGAAGGGAACTGAAGTCGTACAGGGAGGCGGTAAAATATATTTTTCAAGATCCTGCCCGCTCGTTGAATCCAAGGCTTAGCGTCTTCGATGTGATGACAAGCGGACTTAGGTATTCAAAAAAATGGCACGGGAAAAAAGACGCTTGGGAAAAAGCGTTGCGGATTCTTTTGGAAGTCGGGCTTGAAGAAAAAGACCTTTTCCGCCGTCCAATGGAATTTTCAGGCGGGCAAAGACAGCGGATTTCCATCGCAAGGGCTTTGATAATGGAGCCGTCGCTTATCCTTTGCGACGAGGTTGTCTCCGCATTGGACGTTTCGATTCAGGCTCAGATAATAAACCTTCTTTCCGAACTGAAGGCATCAAGGAATTTAAGTTACGTTTTTATAACCCACGACCTGAAAATCGCCTCGTATTTCTGCGACAGAATCGGCGTCATGTATCGCGGTGTCTTGGTTGAAGAAGGAGAGGCTAAAAATCTTTACAAAGATGCCGTTCATCCGTACACAAAACTTCTTTTTGCCGGAGCGGAACACAGGCTGAAAACGGGTTCTACGGAAGTAAAAAGCGTGCTTCAAAAAGAAACCTCATGTCCTTTTGCGTACAGATGTCCGCACGCAAAACCGGAATGCAGCCAGAGCCTTCCTGAATTTTCAGAAATTGAAGCCGGTCATAAAGTTCGCTGCCTTCTTGTGTGAGGCTCAAAACTTTTAGGATTTTTTCAATGCTTCTGAAAGTTCCTTTAGATTCGGAAATATAAAATCCACAGTTTTTCTAAGTTCCTCGTCAGGCTGAATCCTGTCCGGAATCATTGCGGTTCTCATTCCCGCCCTGACGGCGCTTTTTATTCCGTTCGGGCTGTCTTCCACGGAAAGGCAATCTTCGCTCTTCAGGTTCAGGCTTTTTGCCGCCATAAGATATATGTCGGGAGCGGGTTTTGAGTGTTCTACCATGTCGCCCGTGGAGATTGTCTCGAAATATTTTAATAGACCTGCATTTTCAAGTTGGCGTGACACTTTTTCCATCCGTGTGGACGAGGCAAGCGAAATCCTGTAGGAGTCTTTAAGGAGTTCAAGAGCCTCTTTTGCGTAGAACATCGTCTTTATTCCCTTAGTTTTTTCTATTTCGCTGAAAAAATCGGAGGTTCTTTTTAGGAACGAAAACGCATCGAAATCTTCTCCGTAATTTTTTTTCAATGCGGTTATCGTGTCGTTCCTGTTCTGCCCTCTGCATTCGTCCATAATATTTTTTGTGATGTCGATTTTGAATTCTTTTGCCGTAAGAATCCATGTTGTGTCCGATATGGATTCCGTGTCCAAAAGAACGCCATCCATGTCAAAGATTATCGCTTTTATGCCTTTTAAATCGTTCATTTTTCGTAGTTTTCCACCAGTTCCGATATCAGAGGAATAAGCTGTTTTTTTCGGCTTACTACATCTTTAAGAAAATATATGTCGTTTTCAAGTTTTCTGAACGTTACGAACGGAATGAATGTGGCTTCGGCTGCCATAAGGAGTATGCTTGAAAGTTCCGTTATGTCCGTCACAAGAAGGGACGAAAAAATAGCCTTTGAGCCTCTGCGTTCAATCTCGAGTTCCTGCATGAGTTCGTCTTTTATGGTCAGGATTTCCTGCAGGTTTGAGACTTCGATTTGACTTACCGTATAGTTTCCCTTTTCTTCTTGGTACAGTTTCATGTCCTGATGGATTATTTGGCTTGCGCTCCGACCTTTTATTCCGCTTCCTGCCTGAAGTATGTCTTTTCCGAGCGTCTGTATGTCCAAATCAGTGATGTTTGAAAGATATTCTGCCGTTGTCCGGTCTACTTCGGTTGTGGTCGCTGACTTTAGAATCAGAGTGTCCGAAAGGATTCCGCAAAGAAGGATGCTTGCTATTTCTTTTGGAATTGGAATTTTTGATTCCTGATATAGGCTTGCTATCAATGTCGACGTTGAGCCTACGGGTTTGTTGATGAATGTTATCGGATATGCGGTGCTGAAAGTTCCGATTCTGTGGTGATCGATGACTTCCTGAATCTTGTAATGCTCGATTCCATCGACGGCTTGGCTCATTTCGTTGTGGTCCACAAGGATTATCTGTATGTTCGGCTCGTTTGTAAGATCATGCTCGGAAATGATTCCTATGACTTTGCCTTTTTCGTCGATTACAGGAAGACGGCGTATCGGGGAGTTTTGGATGAGTTTTCTGACCTTTGAAATTGTATCTTCCGGATGTACAGCCGGAATTTCAGGATCTGCCATGCATCCTACGGGCGTTGAATATGCTATCATCATCACTGTCGAGCTTGTGTCGTATGGGCTTAGGATGACGTTGACTTTTTTTTCCTGGGCTAGAACTTTCAGTTCTTTGTTGAGGGTAAAACCGCTTGTGATTATGAGGAGTTTTACGCCGTTTTCTATGCTTGTTCTGTAGATTTCTTCGCGGTCTGATGTTATTACGATTATGTTCTCCGCGGCATGAGCCTTTAAAGTCTGTTCAAACACCTTGGAACTTCCTCCGCCTACCACAATTCCTGCCTTGAAAAGGCGGTCTTCATCCATGGTGACTATGGGCTGTGCGTTCATTGTGTTGAGTATTGAATTTATGCTTGTAGAGATGCTTATCTTTTTTTCCGGATTCAGCAATGTCAGAAGTTTTTGTGCGAACGCCGAGTAGTGGAGAAGCGAAACGTATCTTCCGTTTTTATCGACTACGGGAAGAGCCCTGCTGTTCGTTGAATTCAATCTGTTTATTGAAAACCAGACGGATTGGGATTCTTCCACTGTTATGCAGTCTTCGCTCATGTAATAGGCGACCTTTGGCGAAAGTTCCGGAAGGTATTTAGGAAATTCTATTCTGAAACGTCTGTAGATGTAGTCGGTCTGCGGATTGAAATGACCTGCGCGCGCCGCCTTGTATTCGGAAAAGCCTTGCAGTTCCTTGAGTTTTGCGTAGGCTGTTGCAGATACTGTACAGTCCGTGTCGGGATTTTTATGCCCGAAAATATAGACAGTTTTCTTCATGGCACTAGAGTTTACTGATTTTCGGATTTTTGGCAAACGAAATAAAAAGGCGGTTTGATTTTTGCATTGAGCCGTTTTCAAAAAGAAAGGCGACGGGGTTTCCGTTCCCATAAAAGAATCTTGCTTGCGGAAAAATCGGCTTAAAAAGCGTGTTTGTAACAGTCTGCGTAATCCTATATACTTTTGAAAACGAAAGGCGGTTTATTATGGAAAAAAAGATTGTAAACAATTACGGAAGTTTTGACATCGTTTTTGTGAAAGGGAAAAATGCGACTTTGTGGGCTTCCGACGGGAAAAAGTTCATAGATTTCATGTCGGGAATAGGAGTGAACTCCCTTGGTCACGGCGACAAAGCTTTGGTAAAGGCGATTTCAAGGCAGGCGAAACGGGAAATCCATATCTCAAACTATTATCTTTCCGATGTGGGAAACCGGTTTTCGTCGATGCTTTTGGAGGCGACCGGATTTGACGGCGGATATTTTGGAAATTCCGGGGCGGAAGCAAACGAGGCTGCGATAAAACTTGCACGAAAATACGGCTACATTACAGGCGGCAAAAAACGTAGAACAATCGTTACTTTGGAATCTTCGTTCCATGGGCGGACGCTCGCATCTCTTACCGCCACAGGGCAGGATAAATTCCATCCCGAATGTTTTTCGCCGTATCCGGAGGGCTTCAGGACGATAAAGGCGAACGATTTTTCCTGTATCGAAAATGCCTTTGACGACACGACTGCGGCTTTTTTTATAGAATGCGTCCAAGGCGAAGGAGGCGTGAACATCCTTGATTCAGAATGGGTACAAGCCGCCTCGGAAGCCGCTCATAAAAAAGGCGCACTGGTTATGGTCGATGAGGTCCAGACTGGAATGGGACGCACGGGAAGCCTTCTTGCAAGTTCACATTTTGGAATCGAAGCCGATGTCGTTACGTTGGCAAAGGGAATCTCAGGCGGCGTTCCCATGGGAGCCTGCCTTTTTAGAGGAAGGGCAAACGGAGTGTTCGTTGCTGGCGACCATCAGTCTACATTCGGCGGAAATCCGTTGGCAGCTTCCGCCGGCATAGCGGTGCTTGGGCGGCTTTTGTCAAAAGGTTTTTTGGAAAGCGTGAAAGAAAAGGGAGAGCGCATACGGGATTGCGTAAGGTCGTGGAAAATCCCGTTTGTGAAAGATGTGCGCGGCTTGGGGCTGATGATAGGAATCCAGCTTGAAAGGCAGGTAAAGCCGTTCGACGTTGAGGTAAAATGCCTTGAAAAGGGACTTTGCGTCGTTACGGCAGGTGCCGATGTAGTCCGCTTTCTTCCGCCGCTAACTATTTCCAATGGCGAGATAGAAAAAGGACTTGGCATTTTTAAGTCAACGCTGCTTTCTTTTTAAGTGCGTTGCCCGAAATTTTTGACAGGAGAGCTTCAATCTTGACAGTGTAAAAAAGACGGGCTATATTTACGATAACGGCAGGCAACGAGAGTGTCTGTTAAGGCGTTGAAGTAAGGCGTTGTGCTGGGATGCAGTTCCTTACCTAGCCTTTCGGAGGGGTTGTGCAGTAAACCTCGACCCAGCGTAGGCGAAAGCCGAAAGAAAATGCTCATTTTATATAAGCCCGTCCTTTGCGACGGGTTTTTTTTCGGAGAAAATATGGAGCTTCTATTGCAATGTGCCGAAAATTACGAAAAATTACTGAACATTGCATATCGTTTCATAATCGCACGGAAAGGTGTGAAGCGAGAGTTAACGCTTACTTTTCAAAAATCCGATTTTCATCATATCGCAGGATTGCATAAACTGGCTGACGCAAGGCAAGTGCTTCGCAATACAAGAGAAAGTATTTTTGACAAAATCCTTAACGGCGATATCACTCAAAAACTTATAGAGAAAAGCGACTTTTATTCACAAATGTCTGCCAGCCTGGAACATCTTTTCCGTCTTGAAGAAATTTTGGATAGCGAACATCTTATTTTTAAGTATAACGAAAATGTCCGTGTATATTCTCGGATAAAATCCGATTTCTTGATTGAAGGCAGGCTTGAATCTTCGATAGTCTATCTTTTTTGGGAAGCCGAGATGAATCTGATATGAAAAACCAGATGTGCCGTACTTTTTTCCCAAAGACAGACATAGATTATTCTTTTGGTCAGCCGCATTATACTTTGCTAAAAAAAGAGAAAGTTCGTATCTCTGATGGAAAACTCTTGATTTCATATAATAAAGGCTCTTTGTCTTCCGAGTAGACTAAAAAAAGGAACTTCGGATTTTGTAAATGGTAGCTTTTAGAAAATCAGAATGACTGTAGAAAGAATAAAAAACAAGCTAGCATTTTTAAGTCAACGCTGCTTTCTTTTTGACCGATTGCCCGAAATCTTTTATAGGAGAGCTTAAATCTTGACATTGCAAAAAAGACGGGCTTGCAGATTGTACGGATTGGATAAGATGTTTATCCCGGGCGAGATAAGGTGTTTATCCCGAGCGAGATAAGGGGTTTATCCCGGGCAGGATAATACTTTTATCTCTAGCGTGATGAGACCTTGCAACACCGGCGCACACGTAAGAGATGCACAAAATTGCGCTCGAGGCGTTTTCTTGCGGAGAGGGGATTGCGTACGGAAGAAAACGCCATGCGCCGGCTTTACAGCATGCGAGAGCATGCTTGTATGATAGTTTCCTCGCAACACTGGCGCATACGCAGTAAACGCACAAAATTGCGCTCAAGGCGTTTTTCTGCGGAGATGGAGTTGCGTACGGAAGAAGACGCCATGCGCCGGCTTTACAGCATGCGAGAGCATGCTTGTATGATAGCTTCCTTGCAACACCGGCGCACCCGTAGGACACGCACAAAATTGCGCTCAAAGCGTTTTTCTGCGGAGAGGGGATTGCGTACGGAAGAAAACGCCATGCGCCGGCTTTACAGCATGCGAGAGCATGCTTGTATGATAGTTTCCTTGCAACACCGGCGCACACGTAAGAGATGCAACGAATTGCGCTCAAGGCGTTTTTCTGCGGAGAGGGGATTGCGTACGGAAGAAAACGCTTTGCGCCGGATAGCAGCGGAAATGCCTTGGCATTGGAGCGGATAGCCGGTTGCACGAAGCCTTCGCCCCATGAATCAAAAGAAAAGTTTTTATTTTGCGTCCTTGCGTTCGGCTTGGTTTTGGCAGCGTCAAATATTCATGTTCAAAATCGCCTTCACGTTTCCGGCGTGTTTCCTGTAGTTCATTTGGAACTGAAGACCGGCGGTTATCTTGGAGGAGGACGAAAATTTTCCTACGGCAGGCGAAAGTGTTGCCTCTATATTTATGTAAAAGTAGTCGTTTAGTTCGGACTCTTTTATGACGTTCACGAATCCCCGGAGGTTTCGGATGTCGGGGTCTTCGGTTTTGAGCGTGTTGTATTTCAGGTTCAGGTCGTAGCCTGCCTTGATTCCGACCCGTTGTACGAAAATGTTCAGCCACGGGATTCCTTTTTGGACTTCGTAGCCTGCAAGCAGGACTTCTGCGTAGGTGTCCGCCAGCGTGTTTCCTTTTCCGTACCATTCGGTGTGGAATTCCAAGGGCATGCATACCACCCAGTTGTCGAGCGCGAAGACGGGGATTATGAACGGAATGTTGAATCCGAAGTCTAGGGAGATTGTGAGTTGCGTTGTCTTGTTGCTGTTCGCGTCTTTTTCCGCTTTCTGCGGATCGAATATGGTTATGAACGACGTGCTTAGTGTAAGCCCGATTTTTTCAAAACTGCTGAACCCCCATTGGCGCACGTTGGAATAGTTCATGCTGAGGTTTGCGCTTAATGTGTTGTACGCCTTGTCGATTGACGGCCAGCCGCTTAGTTCCGTAACTGAATCTTTTTCCCAGTTGTAATATGTGGTCGATGCGTTCCACATTCCTTTTACGCCGAACGAAAGTCTGTTGTGGGAAAAGCCGATTATCGAGTTCCATTCAGTGCCTAAAAGCACCTGTATGTCGTAGCTTCCGTTGTCGTTGAATTTCCATAAGCCGCCCAACGCTATGTCGAACGGAAATACTGTAGTGTTGAAAAAGCCTGCGAGCGTGTAGCCTTTCTGGAGCGTGAATGTCTTTTGTGTGATGTCGATGAATCCTGCGCAGAACGACAGTGTTGCGAAGAAGTTTTCCAAGGGGTCTTGGTTTGTCACGTAGCTTGCCCCAAGCCCCGGAGAAAGCTGTGTTTTTGTAAAGTCGATTGTTGATATCGGAAAGAACGGAAGCCACGAGCCTTTAAGGGAATATTTCAGGAAATTGTATCTTGAGATTCTGTAGTCGTTCAGGGTGCCTTTTACGATTTTTTCGTCTGCGTTTTCCCATTCAGGGTTTTCCGGCGGAGCGCATTCTCTGATAGGCTCTTCGTTTCCGTATTGGATTTCCTCTTCCGTGAATCTTAATTCTTCCCGGTTTCCCGCATGGTTTGAGAAAAACATTTTTCCGCCCAGCATTACAGAGTCATATATACCGCCTTTGAAATCTTCCTGCTGCACTTTCACTGCCTTGGGTCTTCCTTCTTCGCCAAGGATTATGATGCCCCGCTTTCCGCTTTCGTATGAGTTTTCTTTGGTGAATGTGAAGCTTATCGAAGTTTCGTTTTCTTTCTTGAAGTTCAGGGCTGTGTACGGAAGCGCAAAGCATTTTTCTGTGTTGTAGAAAACATCGATGAAGTGAAGGACGCATTCACCTTGGGAGTAGTAGATGCAGATGATTTTCCCGATTCCCGTAGGGATGATGTCTACGAAATGAGCGGATGTCGGAAGTTCTTTTGAATACAGCTCGTTTTTATGGAACTCGTATTCTATGGGATAAATTTTGACTTCTGTTTTTATTCCTTCCGCATGAAAACCTGCCACGGCTTCGGTATCGATTGAATACCTCATGGTTTTTCCGCACGTCATTTCGTATCTTTGACCCATGAAAATCCTTTTTTCAAGGTTGTAGAGGGATGTCTGGTATTTTGAAAGGCTTCTGTTTGTTTTCGATGATTTGTACGATACGACGAGTTTTTTTCTGTCTTCCGAACAGGAAAGTCCTGTAACATCGGAAGCGGCAAAAAGCCGTTCTTTCAGGTCAATGTTGCTGAGTTTTGAAAGCCGTGAGACTTCCCTATGGGATGAATCGTAGAAGACAAGTCCTTTTTCAGTTGCGATAAGAAAAGAATATAGGCTTTCAGAATCGTCTTTGAAGACGGCTTTCCCGATTATGTTTTTTCCTGTTGTGGGAATGGAGTTTTCAAAGTCGTTCCAGACTTCGTTTATGTTTTTTCCGTAGACTTCCCTGAAAATTCCGGCTGTAACCTTGAAGAATTTTACTTTTCCCGTCTCCTCAAAGAACTTTTTGTATTTTTCAAGTCCGAATCTTGACTGTATGTAGGCGGCGAATGCGCTTGATGCGACCTTTGAGATTGACGCAGGATGTATGTCCCTTGCGCCAACCGCATCCAGCCAAGAGGGAAAATTTCCCTCGCTCTTTGCTTCCGCCAACATCGAAAGGGAAAATCCGTCTTTCACTATTCCGCCGTCTCCGTATACCGATGCGTTTACCGCTCCGTCCATAAAAGCGGACGGAATGTTTAAAAGTGCGGCAGGCTGAAGCGCGTCCATTCCGGCAAGGTCTGAGGCAAGCTGCCAGAACTTTGACCTTTTTGAAGAGAACACAGCTTTTGTCACAGCCTCGTTGAAACTGTCTTTTAGGGCATCCTTTTGATGGCGGTTTACCGCGGTTGAAGGCGCGGCGTAAATCGTTATCCTGTTGTACGGGTCGGATGTGTATTCTACGTTCAGCGTGTCCGAATCTAAGGTGATTGCGACGGGAAGTCTGAATGTCTTTTGAAGAGCGACTTCATCTTTTGCCCTGTCAAAAAAATTGTCCGCATCTTCTGAAAGGTATGCGACAAGTTTTTCAGATCCTTTTGGAAAAATGAAATCAAAATATCTTGTGGAAAGGACTTTTATTGTCCTCGGTCTGTTGAAGATGTTTGCGAAAAAAATGCCCTGAAAAGATACACTCAGAATCAGGGAAAGCAGAAGTTTCTTTTTTCCCATCAGGACTGATAAATCATCGTTCCGATTCCGCGGTCGGAGAACATTTCGATGAGCAGGGAATGCGGAACTCTTCCGTCGATTATGTGGGTTCTTGGAACGCCTCCTTCAAGCGCAGTAAGGCAACAGTCAACTTTCGGAATCATGCCGCCTGCGATTACGCCCGTCGCTTTCATCGAGCCTATCGCTGTTTTTTCTATGCGTTTTATGAGGCTTTCGGAATCTTCTATGTTCCGTAGGATTCCGGGGACGTTCGTGAGCTGGACGAATTTTTCCGCCTTGAGGGCGACGGCGATTTTTGCCGCTGCGGTGTCCGCATTTATATTGTATATTGCCGACTCGTTTTCTTCCCCTATGGCGACTGTAGATACCACGGGAATAAAGCCCAAGTCCAAAAGGGAAAGAAGAATTTCAGGATTTGTCTCCGTGACATCCCCCACAAAGCCAAGATCTTTTTCGGATTTTTTTGCCTTCAGGAGTCCAGAATCCACTCCGGAAAGACCGACAGCCTTTCCTCCTTTCTGTAAAAGCCGGCTTACAATCTCCTTGTTCAGTTTTCCGGTAAGAACCATCTGGACGATTTCCATGGTCTCGCTATCCGTATACCTTAGCCCGTCCACGAACTTGGATTCTTTTCCGATTCGCTCAAGCATGTGGTTTATCTCAGGTCCGCCTCCATGCACAAGAACGACCTTGATTCCGATTGTGTTAAGTAAAACGATATCTTCCATCACGGCGGTTTTTAGTTCATCGTTGAGCATTGCGTTTCCGCCGTACTTTACCACGACGATTTTTCCGCACCAGTGCTTGAAGTACGGAAGCGATTCAACCAAAACCTGAGACCATTGTTCCGTTTTTAAGCCGGAATTGTTTTTTTTCATAAAAATCGAACTCTCCTCATGAATCTAAGAGATTTTATGTGCGATAGTCTCCGTTTATTTTTACGTAATCGTAACTTAGATCGCATCCCCATGCAGTTCCCGTTGAGTTTCCTTCTTTGCACCGGACAAGGATTTCAACCGCCTCTTCGCCCATGATTTTTCTTGCTTTCTCTTCGTCAAAGGCTTCGGGCTTCCCGTCTTTGTAGACAAGGACGGAATTTTCTCCGTGAACGTCAAAACTTTGGTAGTCGTCAAAATATCTTTTTGCGCCGCCTTTGCTCGAAAACCAAATGCTGGTCTTTTCAGGCGAAAAATCCGTTCCGCTGTAGCCCATTGCGCAAAGAAATCTTCCGAAATTCGCATCGCACCCGAACATGGCTGCCTTTACAAGCGAGGATGAGATTACCGCTTTTGCAAGGCTTCGTGCGTCGTCCGCTGTCTTTGCGCCTTCTACCGTACATTGTACAAGCCGTGTAGCACCTTCTCCGTCGGCGGCGATTTTCATCGCCATTATCCTGTTCAGTTTGTTTAGAGCGGTAAGAAAAATCCTGAAATCTTCGCCTTCGTCTGTTATTTTTTTGTTTCCCGCCTTGCCGTTTGCAAGAATCACAAGGCTGTCGTTAGTGGATGTGTCTCCGTCTACGCTCACGCAGTTGTATGTTTCTTTTGCAGATTCTTCAAGGGAGATGCGAAGCATTTTTTCGCTTATTGATACATCCGTGGTTATGAAAGAAAGCATTGTTCCAAGGTTTATGTGAATCATCCCTGAGCCTTTGCACATAGAGCCGATTCGGCATTTTTTCCCGTCCAAAATAAATTCCACGGCGCACTCTTTGTTTTTTGTGTCTGTGGTCATTATGGCTCTGCTTGCCTTTTCGTTGCCGTTTTTTGAAAGTCCGGATGCAAGCTCATGTATGTTTTCTTCGATTTTTTCTATTGGAAAATCGGCTCCAATCACGCCTGTTGAAAAGACCGCGACTTCATCGGAAAGGCAACCTGTCTCTTTTGCGGCAAGTTCAGCCATACGCAAGGCGGCGTCCGCTCCTTTTTTTCCCGTGCAGCAATTTGCGTTTCCTGAATTGGCGATTATGGTTCTTATGTTGCCATTGGATATGTTTTTAATCGAAAGTTTCACGGGTTCTGCTTTGACTCGGTTTTGCGTGAAAAGTCCTGCGGCTGTGCAAGGGGTATCGGAATGTATCAGGGCTGTGTCGTCTGTGTTTCTGTTCTTTTTTATGTGGCAGCATATTGCGTTTGCCGAAAATCCTTCCGCCGCAGTGATTCCGCCTTCAATGAATTTTATTTCAGGATGCATATCGATACACTCCAAGGAACGTTTTTTGCATTATAGCGAATTGAAAATGAATTGAGAATATCTCATTTGTATCGTGATTTTATTGTGCTTTCGGATTGTAAAAAAAAGAATCTCGGACTAAACTTATGCCATGTATTATTTCATCGCTAACATCCACGGGGCTAGCGGAAAGGCTCTCCTTACATGGAAAAAAGTCAAAAAACTTCTTATCGAAAAGAAAGTGGAATACAAGATGCTGCTTTCAGGCGGCGAAGGCCATGCAGGCGAACTTGCGCGGGATGTGTGCCGCAATTCTGACCCCGACAAAAAAATTATTGTTGTCGGCGGCGATGGAACTGTGAACGAAGTCCTGAATGGAATCGAAGATTTTTCGAAGGTGAAATTCGGCGTGATTCCAACAGGAAGCGGAAACGATTTTTGCCGAGGAGTCGGAATAAAGCGTGGCTCAAGGAACACCAGAAAAGTCTTTGAAAAGATTCTTAGCTCGACAGGGGATGTCCTGATGGATCTTGGAAAAGTTACCGCTGACGGAATCACAAGATATTTTGGAATCAGTTCAGGGATAGGAATGGATGCAATCGTTACAAAGAAAGTGAACGAGTCAAAACTAAAAACTCTACTGAATAAAATGATGTT
The DNA here is from genome assembly GCA_905372235.1 of uncultured Treponema sp. Lineage (GTDB taxonomy): Bacteria > Spirochaetota > Spirochaetia > Treponematales > Treponemataceae > Treponema_D. The sequence goes on along the minus strand of CAJPOF010000008.1, from coordinate 11,674 downwards.
CGGAGGTTCAGTCTACATACTTATAACGCTTTACACTTTGGCTACGATGGAGTTTTACAAGGCTAAGGCAATTTTCGACGGAAAGGAAAAAACGGATTTCAAAAAACTTATATTTCTTGCAGGCATGAACCTTGCGGCAGAAGGCGGAGGCGTAAAAATGGCTCCAAAGGCTGTAAGGGACGACGGCTATCTTACGTGCTGCGCAGCCGACGGAGTTCCAAGATGTCTTGTATACGGCGTGTTCCCCTTTTTGATTCTTGGATTGCATGAAAAACTCAAAGGATTCACCGTAAAAAAATTCTCCACTTTGGAAATAGATTCTGAAAAGCCGCTTGTGCTTCACACTGACGGAGAATACGTTTGCGACGCAAAGCACGTAAAATGGGAAGTGCTTCCCGGCGTTCTTAGAATTTTAAACTGATGGAAAAAGAGCGATGCTCGGAAATTGCGTTCGGCTGATTCGCTTTGTGAGGAAAAAAAAGTTTTTTCCGCTCGCTTTAGCCTTTGTCGTTTTTCTGCTTGTCTCATGTTCTTCCGCTAAGGATTCAATCCAATTCAAGGCGATGGACACCTACATGACGGTAACTTCGTACGGCGCAAAAGCCTCAAAAGCAAACAAACTGGTGAAAAATCGCATTTTGGAACTGGAATCCTATATTTCTGTTACGAACGCCCAAAGCGATGTGTATAAAATAAATCACGGCGGAAATGATTTTGTTTTTTCACACAAGGAGACGGAAAATCTTTTCAAGTTTTCTTTTGACATGGCAAAAAAGACAGGAGGCGCTTTCAATCCAGCTTTGTATCCGGTGACAAAACTTTGGGGATTCACCGAAGAGAAAAAAAAAGTTCCTTTGCCTTCTGAAATAAATAAAGCCCTTTTGCTTACGGATTTTTCGAAGGTCAGCCTTTCTTCCGGAGACGGAAATATTTACAAAAAAGGTGAACTTGAGTTTTCCCACAAAGAAAAAGGAATGATGTTCGATTTTGGCGCGGTGGGAAAAGGTTTTGCCTGCGATGAAGCCGTGAAGATTTTCAAGGAAAACGGAATAAAGTCTGCGATTTTGGATCTTGGCGGGAACATTCAGGTTGTGGGGCTAAAACCCGATGGCTCTGAATGGAATATCGGGGTTAAAAATCCATGGGTAGGAAATCCTGCTATTGGACTAAAAATCAGGGATGCAAGCGTAACCACAAGCGGCGGCTACGAAAGATTCTTCTTTGACGAAAACGGAAAAAAATACATACATATTTTTGATTCTGAAAGCGGCTATCCTGTGGAAAACGGAATCGAAAGCGTGAGCGTAATCGCAGAAAGCGGTCTTTACGCCGACGCTTTAAGCACGGCTCTTTTTGCGATGGGACTTGAAAAATCCATAGACTTTTGGAAGGGCAACAGGGATTTTCAGATGATAATACTCACCGATGATGAAAAGATTTTTTACACAAAAGGACTTGAAGAAAAAATCACCCTGTTGTTCGATTTTTCAGAGATAAACGTAGTGGAATAATTTTTACTCTTCATAAAGTATTGTTGAACTGAGTGTTTTCTTGAGTTTTTTCAATAGACTTCCGTCCGTGGTCCTGAAGCAGTCGGAAAGTGCTTTGTAGTAGGCGTGCGTAAGTCCGAAAATCCCGTCGTTCGAGATTTTTATTACGGTGGCGTATTGGCTTAATGCGCTTACTGCGCTCAGTTTTATCGCTTTTTCGATACCCAATAGCAGTGAGCCGTATGTGATGGAAAACCGCCAAAACTTAAAAATTACTTTTCCGCTTGGAGAAAAAAGGCATGATGCAAGCACAAAAATCCAAAGTCCAATGTGCGGAAAGATTTTTATTTTCCTACCTCCAAGGAACTGAACAAAAAGTGAAAGCGCAAGAAAAGCAAGAAGAATCGGAATCGAGCGCACAAAAAATATTCCTATCGCAAAAACTACGATTATGACGGCGGTGATTATGTTTGCCAAAGTTCCTTTTGGACGGAAAGAAAAGCGTTTTTTCGCATTTTCTTCTGTTTTTTCTTTGATTCCGCTTTCTTTTATGATTTTTGGCGTTTCGTTTGGAAACCGAAGCACTTGGCTTAGGAACGCTGTAAGAAGTCCGCTTGCGCTGTTGAAAATCAGCATCGGTCCTGTAAGTGAAAGGGTTCCCCTTCCAAGGTAAAGGCTTGCCAAAAAAATCTGGACGATTCCGCTTACGGCAGAACCGATCAGCGAAATTCCGTAGACACTCAAAATATTTTTCTTTAATGCCTTGTTCAGTCTTACGATTGCGTACATCACCAAGCCGCTTAAAGATGACTGGACTAGCGAAATCAGAACGAACGGCGAAAAAAGTGTGCCGGACATAAGGCTTCCGGCAAGGGATTTGATTATAAGAAGGAGAAGAAAATTCGAAAAGGAAAGATCAAACGCCACCAGTACAGGAATATTTCCCAGTCCCATGCGGAAAAAAGGCAGAATCCTTGGAAAAAGGAGTTCAAAATATGTGAAAAACAGCGTGAGGGCGGAAAGATATGCGATTCTTTTCCTGCTATTCAGAGACGGCATCGAATTCTCCCTGATTTTCAAAAGTGATTATCACTTCGTTAGGAAGGCACACAAGCGGACTTGACCAGCCTTGGTTTATGCAGAGCCTGTTGGCGCACGGAGAATCGATTATGCGGACTTTTCCTCCCTTTACCTGAAATGTCGTAGTTCCGATAAGACCTTCCACGGAATAAGTTCCGTCTGTTTCGGAAGAATATTCGTAGTCATGCCCTGCCGCATGTACTTTTATTCGGTTTCCTTTTTTTGCCGCCTTACCAACCATAAGAAGAACGGCGGCTGTCATGATGAGCAAAAATACAACAAAGTCCAGCACTCGAATTTTTTGCATGGAAATATTTTATGAGCCTCCGTTTTAATCGCAGTTTTTGCGAAACGCTTTTTCCTTATTCCCAGCCGAATGTCGCAGGCGGCTTATTCGTTACGTCAAGATACACTGCATCCACAAAATCAAGGCTTGCGATTCTTCTTAGGATTTTATCCATGAGTTCCCTTGGAAACCATGCAAAACGCGCCGTCATAACGTCTTCCGAGCAGACAGGGCGAAGGACAAAACTTGCCCGTTCTTTTTCCGATGCGTACGGAAGGCTTATAGTTAGGTGCTGGAATATTTTTTCGTACCAGTTTGCCTCATGCAGTTCGGAAAGCACTATGTCGTCTACCTCGCGGAGCATATCAAGCCGCCGCCTGTCGCAGAATCCTTGCTGGAGTTTCATGTCGCTTTCTTTTATGCCGGGTCTTTGGTAAAGTTTTATGAGCGTTCTGTTTAAGAATTTTGCGCTGTTTGTTACGGAACTTGAGGCTGATTCCACTTTTTCCCTTATTTTTGGAAGATGGTAAAATCCTTCTCCCTCATGGCTGAATGTCAGGCAGGCGGGAAAACGGTATGTCCTGAAGTCGCCCTGCACTCCAACGGAGCGGACAGGAAGAACGCTTCTTTTCAAATCTTGCGTACAGTGGGCGCAGAACTGCGTGAAATGAACCGCATCCAGTTCCTTTTGTGCTTCTTCCAGTTCCGCCGCATCTTTTTCCGTCCATGATTTTCCGTCGTTGCACAAAACGTTTATCGAAAGACCCGGTCCCGGAAATGGATGGCGCATTACAAGTGCCGAGCTAAGTCCGAGTTTTTTTCCGATGGCACGAACCTCGTCTTTGTAAAGGTCTTTTATCGGTTCGATTATAAGACCTTTTTCAATCAGGCTTTGAATTCCTTCGACGCGGTTGTGGTGCGTCTTTATGGTTTTTGAGTTTTTTGTGCCTCCGGATTCTATAATGTCCGGGTAGAGTGTTCCCTGCGCCAAAAGCCATTCGGACTCGTCAAGGTTTTGTTTTTTCAGCACCTCGTTTCTTACGGCGATGAAGTTTTCTCCTACAGCCATGCGTTTTTTCTGCGGGTCTGAAAGACCTTTTATTGCTTCAAGGAAACTTTCAGATGCGTCTTCCACGATGAAATTGTCAAATCCGAATTTTCGATAGATTTCCGCCACATTTTTTGATTCGTTTTTGCGCATGAAGCCGTTGTCTATATGAAGACCAAGAACCCTCTCTTTTCCCAAAGCCTCGTTCAAGAGGGCGAAAGTTACCGACGAGTCCACTCCGCCTGAAAGGAAAAGCAGGACTTTTTTATCTTTTGCGTCGTTCCGTATGCCTTCAAGAATCAGCGACAGTACCGTGTCTTGATCCCAGTTTTTTTCCATTCCGCAGAATTTTGCGAAATTCTCAAAAATCCTGTTTCCGCACGGAGTGTCTTTCACTTCGCAATGGAACTGTAGCGAAAATCGTTTTTCCGAAATGTTTTGAAGAGCCGCATTTTTGCAATCTTTTGTGCTTCCGATTGCCTGAAATCCCTTTCCGGGGACAAGAACCTCGTCCTGATGGCTCATCCATACCTGTTCAGTATCTGAAAGTCCCTCGAGAATCGGAGAAGAAACGTTCCGTTCGGTTTTAAGTTCCGAAAATCCGAATTCGCCGACGGACGCTTTTCCGACTTTTCCGCCGTAGCACTTTGACATCAGCTGATGCCCGTAGCAAAGACCTAGAATCGGTATGGGAAGGTCTAGGATTTTTTCGTTGAATTCCGGAACGTTTTTTTCGTATACGGAACTCGGTCCTCCCGACAGGATAATTCCTTTTGCGTCTTTTAACGTTTCCGTGCCGCACGAAGGCATTGCGATTTCAGAGTAATAGCCTAGCATACGGAATCTTTTTGCTATGAGATGGGCGTACTGGCTTCCAAAGTCCAGGACAACGATTTTTGAGCGAGCCATATTTTCTTCCTGTTCCGCCGGATTGCGGGAAATAATTTTTTTGATTTTATCAGATTGCGCCTTGAATTTCTACTTTTGCCGGAATCTTTGAAAGTCGGCTTTCCATTCGGCTTTCAAAGCGACGTTTTTCCGTATGCGGACGATATTGCTTCTATCGCTTTTTTCGCCGCTCTTGTGTTCCTTCCGATAAGGATTTCAAAATCTTTTTCGGGAATCCTTATGAGAGTGCAGTCGGTCTGTGCTGTAGTTTCAGAGATTCGTTTTGTTTTCATTATAAGCTCGGTTTCCCCGAACGAATCTCCTTTGAATCTGTTTACCGTGAACTCTTTTTGCTTTTCCATCACCGAACCTTGGAATACATAGAACGCACATTCCACAGCATCTCCTTCGCTGTAGATTTTTTCTCCTTTTTTATAATGCACAAGGTTTTCGTTTTCCATAAGAGCGTAAGGATTTATGAAAAGAAGCCGATGGATGGCCTCCAGTTTTGTCATGTTCGTGCGGTTGGGAAGAAGATATATCTCGCCTACCATAAGAAAATCCAGGTACTGCCATACATAGATAAGCTGCGCAAAAAACACAAATATGCTGAAGAAAAACCATACCTCAAACAGAAGAATCATAAGATTGCTGAGGATTCCGTATATTGTGCTGTAGTTTGCCTTGTTGATTGTGCGAGAGACGAACCATACGACCATGTAGAAAAATCCGACGCACATGATAGATGTCGCTATGCAGAGTTTTACGGGCGGTTTTGTTCCGCTTGCCACCCTGTAGCATACCAGCGTAAAAAGAAACAGTATAAGATAGAACGCTATGCTAACAACATTGTTCGAAAGCGAGCTGAAGATCAGCGGAAAGACTTCTTTGAACCGCATGAAAACGGGGAGCGTAAGAATCTGACTTGATATGAATGCTGCGAACAATACCACGGCGCATATCACGATGACAACAAGTTCGCCTGCGAATGTAAGCAGTTGGTTCAAGACGAGCCTTGCCGGTGCTACAGTGTTGAAAATACTCCGCATTGCCTGAATTATGGACGCGAAAAGTTTTCTTGCCATCCAGATTATGAAGAATGTAAGCACTATGTTCACGCCGGAAACGGAAAAGCCCGATGACAGCCGTTCGATGTAGCTTGAAATATCGAACACGTCGCCTATCACAAGCGAAAGAGATGATGAAATCCATGTAAGTATTCGAGGATATGCCGACATAAGCCCAATGCAGCTTGTCAGAATCAGCATTATTATCGGAATGAAACTGAAAATGAAGCCGAATGTGCAAGAGCCAGCCGCAAGTCCAAGATTGTTCTTGAAATAAAATATGACCGTCAGATATAGGGTCTGCGACAACTTTATTAACTTTGACTTGAGGCTTGTTTTCAAATCAGAAATCTGCCAATTTCGGGGCGCGCGGATACGGAATTACGTCCCTGATGTTTTCCATGCCCGTTACGTATCTTATCAGGCGTTCGAAGCCAAGCCCGAATCCCGAATGCGGAACAGAACCGAATCTGCGTAAATCAAGATACCATTGATAATTCGTCATATCCATTTTCCGCTCTTCGCATGCTTTCAGAAGTTTCTCGTAGTTTTCTTCTCTTTCCGAACCGCCGATAAGTTCCCCGATTCCCGGAACAAGCACATCGACTGCTTTTACGGTTTTTCCGTCATCGTTCTGCTTCATGTAGAATGACTTTATTTCCTTTGGATAGTCGTAGACCATCACAGGACCTGCGAAAATCTTTTCGGTAAGATACCGTTCATGCTCCGTGGCAATGTCGCATCCCCATGACGGCTTGAACTCAAACTTTGCGCCGTCATTTTCCGCCTTTTCAAGCATTTTTATGGCATCGGTGTAGGTGAGCCTTACGAATTTTGCGTCCCGCACTTTTTTAAGACTTTCGATAAGTCCGTTTTGGATGCGTTTGTCAAAGAATTCCAAATCTTTGGTACATTTTGTCAACGCCCAGTCAAGAAGATATTTTACGAATTCTTCCTGAATGTCCATGTCATCGTTCAGGTCAAAGAACGCCATCTCCGGCTCTATCATCCAGAATTCGGACAAATGTCTTGGGGTGTTTGAATTTTCCGCACGGAACGTAGGTCCGAAAGTGTAGACACGGCTAAGGGCAGTGGCAAGCGTTTCCGCTTCAAGCTGCCCGGAGACCGTAAGGCTTGCTTTCTTTCCGAAAAAGTCCTTTGAATAGTCTACGATTTTGTGGGCATCCTCAATTTTCATTCCGCCCGCACCTGCCTTCACACCCATCTCTGCGATTTTTTCCATTGAGAGTGTGGTTACCTGAAACATTTCGCCTGCGCCTTCGGCATCCGAGCAGGTGATTTCAGGCGCGTTCACGTACACAAATCCACGTTCCTGAAAAAACGAGTGGACGGCAAACGCCATTTGGTTACGGACTCGGTAAACAGCACCGAAAGTATTCGTTCTTGCTCTAAGATGTGCGTTTGCCCTTAGATATTCCATGGACATTCTGTTCTTTTGTAGCGGATATGAATCAGGATCGCATTCGCCAAGGACAGTAAGTTTTTCAAGGCTTAGTTCAACCTCCTGTCCCGAAGCGGGGGATGGGACAAGAAATCCTTCGGCACGGACGGAAACTCCCGTTCCTAATCTTTTAAGTTCATTTTCGATTTTTTCAGTGTCGGCGTTTTCGCATGGCGCATTTCTGTCGAATGTAATCTGTATGTTCTCGATAGAACTTCCGTCGTTCACCTGTATGAAAACCAGGTTTTTTGAGTCACGGACGGTGCGAACCCAACCGCAAACGGTTATGTGCTGTCCATCTGCTTTTGCAGAAAGAAAATCTTTTATTAAAGTCGGTATCATAATGAACCATTTTAGTTGTTTAACGGATGTTCTTCAATATATTACAAAAGTGGCGTTTTCATTTAAATGAAGGTCGGCGGACTTTTCAGATTTTGTTTGTTTTCCATCCGCAGTTTTTCAGAGACAATCAAGAATTCTTTTCCATTCTTCCAATAGTTTTTCAAAAGTCCAAGAGGCATTTGCGGGGCTTGTCGAAGGCAGGCATTTTGCCTCGATTTCCAACGATTTTCTTTGGTGCGTGTTGTAATAGTTCCATGCGGTTTTTCCGTTGCAGAAAATATGCTCAATCTTGGAATTTTTTATTACAGGAAAAAGATTTGTGGGTTCTGCGTTCCTTATGCTCTGGTCGCTTGAGCCTGTTATGTCGCATCTGTATATTGCGTCCCATAGAGCAAGGTGATTTTCCAGAATCAAAGACTTCTTTTCTTCGATTGAGTCGGGCGGATTTTTATTGAAAATTGCCGCAATCACTTTCCAAAAACGATTCATCGGATTTCCATAATAGAAGTTTTCTTCCCGGGATTTTAGCGAAGGAAGACTTCCCAAAATCAGAATCCTTGATTCGCTTCCGTAAAGTGGTAAAAACGGGTGTGTAACATTTTCCTGTTCCATAATAAATCCGGCGGTGATTTTTATTGTCGTTCTAATCTATATTTTTGGAAAACAGAACTTAAAAATCGTGCAAAACGTTTGTTTTTCCTTATAAAAAAATCGCCTTTAAAATCTATTATATTTTTTTTGCGTTTCCGTGTCATTCTCCGCTCTTGGTTTAAAAATCTTCTTTTGTCATAAAATTTGGGTTGTTGCAAATATATTTTTTTTGTAGTAGAGTGTCCGCATGAACAGAACACTACTTCTACTACTTCTTGATTTCTCATTTCGGGGCGCTTAGAGTGTAGTGTTTGTGTTGGTTATGTAAATTACGGCTCCACTGCTTTAAGCGGTGGGGCTTTTTTTATGCAATTTACATAAATGGTCGATTTTTTTAAGTCTTTTGGGCTTAAAAGTTTTATTTTGGTGGAATGATAAAAAGCGCGGCTGAAATATCGCCGTCACTAAAGAATGGAGACAAAAAACGCCGAAGCGTTTTTTATTTTATAGGAGACACTTGCGATTTCTGCGCATTGCTCGAAATCGCAGTGTTCTTATCTTGGAGTTTGCGAAATATACGTATATTTCGCAAACTATATTATTGAACATGTGCGCTTATGCGCACGGCTAAAAACTTTTTCGGAACTTGCAATTTCCGAAAAAGTTTTTATGGGAGGAATATGTCTACGATGAATCCGAACGGGAAATATCGCCCGTTCGATGCGGTAAAAATTGAGAGTCGGACATGGCCGGACAAGACCATAACAAAGGCTCCAATATGGTGTTCGGTTGATCTTAGGGACGGAAACCAAGCTTTGGTGAATCCGATGAGCGTGGAGCAGAAACTGGAATTCTTTGATATCCTTGTTAAAATTGGTTTCAAGGAAATCGAGGTCGGCTTTCCTTCGGCGAGCGACACCGAGTTTAATTTCATGCGGCGGCTTATCGAAGAAAACCATGTTCCTGATGATGTGACTCTTCAGGTTCTCTGTCAGGCAAGGGAGCATCTTATAAAAAGGACTTTCGAAAGTCTTTCCGGATGTTCAAAGGCGATTTTCCATCTGTACAATTCTACAAGTCCCGCTCACAGAAAGTATACGTTCGGAAAGACCAAGGACGAAATAAAGCAGATAGCGATAGACGGAATAAGATGCGTGAAAAACTGTCTTTCGATGAGCCAGGGAACGGACATTCGCCTTGAATACTCTCCTGAAAGTTTTTCGACCACGGAAATAGACTACGCAATCGAGGTCTGCGAGGCGGTCGTGAAAGAGTGGGGGACTCTGGCTGACCGGAATCACAAGATTATACTGAATCTTCCGACCACTGTAGAATGTGCGCTTCCCAATCAGTTTGCAGACCAAATAGAATATTTTTGTACCCACATATCGAATCGTGAAAATCTTGTGATTTCCCTTCATAACCACAACGACCGAGGCGAGGGGGTCGCTCAGTGCGAACTTGGGCTTTTAGCCGGGGCGGATAGGGTTGAAGGATGCCTTTTCGGAAACGGGGAGCGCACTGGAAATCTTGATATTGTTACCGTCGGAATGAATATGTACACGCAGGGAATCGACCCCGAACTTGATTTTAGAGATATGCCTTCGCTTGTCTCGGCATATACCCGTCTTACGGGAATGGAGATTCATCCAAGGACTCCGTATTCAGGGGAACTTGTGTTTACCGCATTCAGCGGTTCTCATCAGGATGCCATACGTAAAGGAATGGCTTTCCGGGCGGGAAAGGCGGAAAACGAATATTGGGATGTCCCGTACCTTACTTTTGACCCTCATGATATAGGCAGAAAGTACGAAGGCATAATCCGGATAAACAGCCAGTCGGGAAAAGGCGGGGCTGCTTTCATTTTGGAAAAGGATTATGGAATCTCTCTACCAAAGCAGATGATGGGAGTTTTCGGGGCGATGGTAAAGAAAGCTGCGGATAAGGCGCAGCGTGAACTTACTTCGGAGGAAATTTTTGAGATTCTTTCTGAAAAATGGCTTAACACAAAAACTCCGCTCAACATCATCGATATAACGGAACGCCATATAGAAGGGGAGCGGGGAAGCGATGATTCTGCCGCTGTAAGCGCGCTTTCCACGGTTGAATGGGAAGGAAAAAGATTTTCCGTTTCGGCGGAAGGTAACGGACCGTTGGACGCTTTTGTTTCTGCGATGGCGAAAACTCCCGCGCCCAAGTTCAACATCACGTCGTTCCATGAACATTCGGTTGGCGAAGGCTCTAACACATACGCAATGGCGTACGTTCTGATTGCAAAGGAAGACGGAACAAGTTCATGGGGCGTAGGAAAAAGTTCCAACGTAGGACGGGCTGGAATTGCGGCGGTCGTTTCAGCGTTGAACTACACGGAATAGAATCGGTTTCTGTTTTAGTTTGAATCCATGCGCCTTTTTTAGGTGTATGGATTTTGTGTGATTTTGGTGTAAAATTGAATGGATTTTACGGAAAGGGGAAGCTCCCCTTAGCCATTCTCCATATATCACCGCCATCCGTGGCGGCATTCTAAGCCGCTCAAGGATGTGCGGAATTCCCCCTTACGGAAACACTGAATAATTCGAATGCGAATTATTCAGTGTTAACTTATAAGACCTTGTGTTTCATAAAAAACTCCTTAATATATTTATAAGGGGCTTACGCCCCTTATAAATCCTAACGCTTACCGGGCTCGAATGCCTCCACTCGAACGGTTCGAATGCCTCCACTCGAACGGTTCGAGTGCTTCCACTCGAACGTTGCCTACACCGAATGCCTATGCTTTTGCAGTACATGGATAGCCAAATATGATCTCCTTTATTTCCTTCAAAGGCTTCGCCGTGCTTGAATACTTCGTCCGTACGATGACGGTTACAGCCCCCGCCGGAACTTCTTTGGGTACGCGGGCGATGATTTGGCTGGGCTTATTGACCGAAAGGCGACGGGTGGTTTTGTATTCGGTGCCGTTTGCCGCTTTGAAGAACACGCCTTGTGCCGCATCTTTTTCATCTATTTTGAGCTTGTCGCCTTCGATGATGATGTCGTCTCCTATGGTGATTGTGCCGTCTTTCAAGCCTGTTGCCGTGTCTGTTATGCTGGTGATGCGGGCGGTCGCTTCTTTTGCTCCTAGCACTTTCACGCTGATTGCGTCAAGCACGTCGCGAAGGTCGGCGGTCGGGACTATGTCGACTGTTCGTTTGTGGATTTTCTCGTCGTATTCAGCCCCTTCGGTCTCCCACACGCCTGAGACACGTGGTGTGATTTGCACAACGCCGTCCATCACGGATAAGCCTTCCTCGAGTAGTTTCGTTACGACTTTGTCCCGCATTGTGAGGATGTTCATGATGGTTTCTGGGCGGAACTCTGTTCGTTCTTTGACGATGATGTCCGCAATGTCTTTGTTACGCTGGGTTTCAGCGTGTTGAT
>CAJPOF010000007.1 GCA_905372235.1 uncultured Treponema sp. | reverse complement strand
CAATTCATTCATACATTTCAATTTTTTAGGTAAACTATATACGATATTTATAAAAATAGAGAAACTCGACATTCGTCCTTTTAGTTTGAAAGAAGTCTCAGTTTTTCCCATTTTTTATAATATGTCGCCATGAAATCTCCTATGTCGTTTTTTAATTCGCAGTTTGCCATTGCTTCGGCGGAGTAGAGTGGAACGGTTGTCCTGTATTTATCCGCCTCTATATTGACGTAGGAAGGAAACTGGAAAAAATCCAAAAATTTTGCATAGTTTTCAGGATTATGAAGAAAATTTATAAATTCGGTTGCAAGTTCGGCTTTTTTCGAATTCTTTAGTATGCACATGCTGTCAAGGTATGCGGTTCCGCCTTCTTCGGGAATGAAAAAATCTATTGTCTCATCCCACTGCGCTTTTGGAACTTCACCGTATATAACTTCGGCATATCCGTGACACAGCCAAAGGTCTCCCCTCGCAAAATCCTTTCCGAATCCTTCGGCGTCGAATTTTACGATGTTCGGAAGCCAGGATGTTTTTATAAGTTCTATTGCATCGTTCAGCTCGTTTTTGTTCAGAGTCGAAACAGAATATCCTTTTTGTTTTAGCGCCTCTCCTATGACCTCCCTGTAGTCGTCCATCATGCTTGCGTGTCCTTTGAATCTTGGGTTTGAGAATATATCCCATGACCTTTCATAATTGTTGTCTAAAACCTTTTTCTTGTTGACGCTTATGCCCGCCGCTCCGTAATAGTACGGAATCGCATAGGCCATTTCCGGATCGTATGTGATTTTCATCATCAGGCTAGGGTTTATCATTTTCCGGTTCGTGAACTTTTCTTTTACAATCGGCTGGAGCATGTTTTTTTTCATAAGGATTGAAACATAATCTTGGCTAGGGACTACTATGTCGAAATTCCTGTAGCCTCCGTTCACCAGTTTGTTGAACATGGTTTCGTTGGAATCGTATTCCGTGACCACAACCTTGCAACCGAATCCTTTCTCAAAGGCCTCCACGACAGGTTTTGGCGTATAGTAAGTCCATGTAAAAAGGTTCAAAGTTTCTTTTTTCTCGCAAGAAAATAGAAGAAAGGCTAGCGTTACCGCAAGAACTGCAGCGACCGATTTTTTTGCTTTTGACGAGTTTTTTTTCATGTTTTTTCCTTAATTTAAAATTTAAGCGGAAGAATTCGATTTTTCAGGAAATCTTTCACATATTTATTTCAATGAACGGCGGCGAATCCCCGTAGGCTCTTCCTTAGAATCACCGTAACTGCACTTATAAGCATTATAAGGACGAAGGAGAGGGCGTTTATCACGGGGCTTACACCATGCCGTATCATGTTGTACACATAGATTGGAAGAGTTACCACATTTCCGTTCACAAGGGAAGTTATCACAAAATCTTCGATGGAAAGCGTTATGCTCATCATAAAGCCTGAAATAACGCCGGGCATTATCGCAGGTATTATGACCTTGAAAAGAGTTTCTTTTTCCGTTGCTCCAAGGTCGTAACTTGCTTCTATTATAGAATAGTCAAAATCGCTTACCCTGGCGTTTACCATAAGATATACAAACGGAAGGCAGAATGTGGTGTGGGCGATTATTATCGTTCCAAGTCCAAGGTTCATGTGGATTCCGCTTAAAAAAATTAAAAGCGATATTCCCATTATGACTTCAGGAAGCACCATCGGAAGAAATGAGAGCGTGCGTATGTATGTCCGCCCAAGAAATCTGTTCCAACTTATTCCTATGGCTGCCAATGTTCCAAGCACTGTCGCTATCACGGCGGACACAATTGCTACGACCGCAGAATGTAGGAGACTTTGCCAAAGTCCGTTTGAATGCGCAAAAAGTTCTTTGTACCATACAAGCGAAAATCCTGAAAACGACGAAGATTCCGAACTGTTGAACGAGTACAGGATTATCACAAAAAGCGGGACGAACAGAAAAAGAAGCGAAAGAAAAAGCACTGTGTTAGAAAAACTGAAAGCCTTGTTTCTTTTTTTCCAGCTTCTTCTGGCATGTTTGTTCGATTCTGTTCTTGCATGATGGTTTTTTCCCAAAAGGGACATTATCAGAGTGAAAAGGAATTCCATCACCTTGCTCCTTTTGTGGAAGACTCGCTTACCTTCGCTTCCTTTTTATCCGTTGAAAGCATTATGAGGATTGCGAGCATGCTTATGACTGTAAGAATCACGCTGAATGCGGATGCCAAAGGAAGATTCCTTGCCTTTGTAATCTGATCCATGATTATGTTTCCAAGCATGTAACTTTCCGTGCTTCCCACAAGTTGCGGAACGGTATAGTTTCCGAATATCGGAATGAACGTGAATATAAGCGAACTTATTATTCCGCTTTTTATTCCGGGAATAAGGATTCTTGCTATCGCTCCCGGTTTTGATGCCCCAAGGTCTCGCGCCGCCTCAAGAAGAGTAAAATCAAATCTGTCGACCGAAGTGAAAATCGGGAGTATTGCATACGGAAGATACATATAGATGCTTACAAGAATCACTGCGCCCTTTGTGAACATGAATTTGTTCGAAACGAAAACGCCTTTTTTATTTCCCGTGATGAAAAACCACGCCTTCATGCACAGTTCAAGGATTCTGTTCATAAGTCCGTTCTCGCTTAGAATCGTCATCCATGCGAAAATCCGGATAAGTGAGTTCGTGAGGAACGGGACTATCACAAGTATAAGAAGCAATGTCTGATGCCTGCTTCTTGCGATGGCGTATCCGCAGGGGAGCGCTATAAGTATCGATATGAAGGTTGCGAGGGCTGTCATCCAAAGCGTTCTAAAAAGAACCGGAATGTATATGAATCTTTTGGATTCCTCGTCCATCGTGAAAATCGCTTTGTACGCATCCAGCGTGAATTTTTTCACCACGCCTCCGAACATGTCCCTTTTCATGAAAGAATAGGCTACGATTATTACAAGCGGAATTACAAAGAACAGCGAAAACCATATTCCCATGGGCCAGGCGTAGAAAACTCCCGGATTGGTTTTTCCGTTTCTCTCGTATTTTTCGCCATCCTTTGATGAAGTCTTTGAGCCTGAAAAAAATATGCTTGTCAAAATCTAAAATCTCCAAAAAACAAAACTACTTGTTGATATCCTCAACGATGTAGCCGTCCTCTGCGGACCAAGAGATGAAAACCGTGTCCTTCCATGTGATTTCAGGACCGTCGTCAAAATAGTTTGTATGCTGCTTGAACACCTTCACTATAGTTCCGTTCTCAAGCCGGACGTAGAATTTTGTCTGGAATCCCGTGTAGATGGGCTCTTCGACAATCCCCTTAAAGACATTTATGTCTTTCCGTCCTTTCACGTTCGGTTCTTCAAGGGTTATTTTGATTTTCTCAGGTCTTATGGTGAACGCGACTTTTTGACCTTCGTCAGTATGCTCGTAGTCGGTTACAAGGATGTTCTTGTCTTCTTCCATTGTCGCCTGTGTCTCTCCTGTAAGGTGTGCCTGCGTTCCAAGCGAAGGGACGTTCAGGGTGACCATATGCTCGATGTCGGATTTTTTGGGAACTTTGTATTCCTCGCATTTTACTACAGTGCTTTCGAAGATGTTTGTCTCGCCTATGAAATGCGCCACGAACTGTGTCGCGGGACTTTCGTAAATCTCGAACGGAGTTCCCACCTGAAGGACATGCCCTTTGTTCATCACCGCAATTCTGTCGCTTACGGCAAGTGCCTCGCTTTGGTCGTGGGTAACATAGATGAACGTAATTCCGATTTTGTCGTGAAGATTGTCAAGGTCTATCAAAAGGCTGGACCTGAGTTTTGCATCCAGTGCCGAAAGAGGTTCGTCAAGCAAAAGGACTTTAGGCTCGTTTATCAATGCCCTTGCGATTGCCACTCGCTGTTTCTGTCCGCCTGAAAGCTGGTTCGGCTTTTTATGGATATGATCGTCCAGCTGCACAAGATGGACGTAATGCCGGACTTTTTTGTCTATCTCGTCTTTCGGGAGTTTTTTCAATTTTAGGGAAAACGCTATGTTGTCGTACACTGACATATGCGGAAAAAGGGCATACGTCTGGAACACGGTGTTTGTCGGACGCTTGTTCGCCTGGAATTTCAGCACATCCTTGTCGTCAAGAAGGATAGCGCCGTCATCGGGAAATTCAAATCCCGCAAGGATTCTAAGCAGTGTCGTTTTGCCGCAGCCTGAAGGTCCCAGCAGGGAAAAGAATTCTCCCGGCTGAATAGTAAAACTGATGTCGTCAAGCGCAACGAAGTCTCCGAAACGCTTTGAAACATGAGCAATGGTAACTTGACTTCCGTTCACTCAAAGTTCCTCATTGTCAATGAAATGAAAGACCTGCAAAACTGCAGTTTTTGTAGTTCAGTCGTAATGAACAAAATGATGTTTAACAGTCCGATTGTCAATAGGGAAGTTAGAAAAACTTCGGTTTTTAATTATTGCCAAGATTTTGTTGTGGTGCTTTGTAATTCATTGATATATAAGAACTTATAGAGATATTTCGCTGTATTTGAAAACACGGCAATGTCTTTGGATATTCCAAACGGTTTTATTTTATGAAATATTTTTACGAAATGGATATTTTCTATAAGACCCGATGAAACTGATTTTTCAATCCTAAAAACCATATTGACAAAATATCAGGGGAAACGATAGACTTTCAAATATTTCATTACACAAGGAGATTTGAAATGAAAAAGATATTTGCAGTCGTAATTGCACTGTGTGTTTCAAGCGCTTTGTTTGCGCTTGATGTCAGCGCCGGAAGCATGCTTGATTACAGCTTCCAGGGTGCAACTGTTACCAATAGTTTGGGAATAGTCAGAAATACGCAGAACAATATGGGCTTGAAGTTTTTCTTTGATGCTCAGTATGCGACCCTTTCTTTGGGCTCCAGTTATACCGTAGGAAATGCAAAGCAGACCAGGATAATTGGAAGTACCACAACTACTACCGAGGCGTTGGCTAGAATCCATTTTGTGAACTTGGGTCTTCTTGGAAAATTTCCTTTCAAGATTGGTTCTGCGGCAAAAATATATCCGCTTTTCGGATTTGACCTTGATATCGTTCGGGATAGCCAGAATTCCTCCAATAATGACCGCGTTTGGATTGACTTTGGTGTAGGTTCGGATATTTCCCTTTCCAGCCGTATCTATCTTCGTCCGCAGGCATTGGTAGGTTTCCATATAAACAAGGCTGATGGTGTGTCCAATACAGATAAATATCTTGGCTACAAAATCGATGTTGGTATCGGAGCCGGATACAAGTTCTAATATTTACATCTAATCTTTGTTTTATAAGACGGACGGGACGCAAGATTTTCTTGCGTCCCGTTTGTGTTATATTGGAAATCTTCCCTTTATTCTGCGATAGGCTGTTTATTGAGGTTATACGCATATTTCGTTATAGTAAAAGACGATTTTACATCCAAAAGGAGATTTTTATGGTTTCTTTAATTCTGGGGCTTTTTTTGATAGCGTTCTGCGTTTTTTCGGTTCTTCCGATGTTTCCGCTTTCATGGGGACCGCAGGTAATCGATTTTCTAAAGGGAGCGGCTCCTGTTCTTTCGGCATTCATAGGACTTATTCTTCTTTTTATCGGTGCGGCTGACATAAAAGACAAGAAAGAAGCAAAACGAGAAGAGAAAGAGGCATCCGCCGGAGAGAACGCAGGGGCAAAATAATCCTAAAGAAGATTGACCCGATTTTGAAAAAAATGTATACTTCAAGTCCCCGTATATAAAGGATGTCTGACTGCTCATCGGATATCCTTGGCGAGATTTGTCGGATGCAAAGGCATTGACCGCCGATAACTTTAATTTTTAAGGTATATACATGAAAACTATTTTCGTAAATGAGAAAGAACAGAAGCGCAATTGGTTTTTGATTGATGCTGAAGGAAAAACGCTTGGTAGGGTGGCAGCAAAAGTTGCCGCCATTGTTCGAGGAAAGAACAAGGCAACTTTCACGCCTAATCAGGCGATGGGAGATTACGTTGTGATAATAAACGCCGATAAGGTCATTGTGACAGGCGGAAAGGAACAGAAAAAGATTTACTATCATCATTCTGGCTTCGTTGGTGGGCTCAAACAGCATACGTTTGAGCGGCTCATCGAAAAACATCCTGCAGACCCGTTGAAACTTGCCGTCAAAGGTATGCTTCCTCACGGTCGTCTTGGACGTGTTCTTATGGACAGCGTAAAGATTTATGCCGGCGCAGAACACCCTCATGCAGCCCAGAATCCAAAGGCTATAGAACTTTAACGCAAGGAGACTAGGATAATGATAAAGAATATTGCTATTGGAACAGGAAGAAGAAAAACCGCCGTTGCACGAGTGTTCGTTCGTGAAGGTTCCGGAAAAATAGTCATAAACGGTAAGGATGCCAAGGACTATTTCAACACAGAGGAGCAGGCGAAACTTATCCATCAGCCTCTGCTTGTGACATCAAACGACAACAAGTTTGATATTCTCATAACGGTTGTAGGCGGCGGTCTTAACGGCCAGTCAGCCGCTTGCACCCACGGAATCGCAAGGGCATTGCTTCAGATAGATCCTGACTGCAGGACATCGCTAAAGGCAAACGGCTATCTTACAAGAGATTCCCGTATGGTCGAGCGAAAGAAATACGGTCAGAAAGGCGCGCGCCGCCGATTCCAGTTCTCCAAACGTTAGTTTTTGGACCGGAGTTGATGGTCATAAAAAGAGTAGAGCAGATTTCCTCGGAGGTCATGAAAATAACCTCCGATACGGAGTCTGCTTTTTTTTTGAGAATACGTTATCTTTCGCTTGTCGAGCCGGATAAGATTGCTCCTGGCGCAGAATTCCTTTCCGATTCTGAGGATGATTTACTCGATGCGGCTCTTGCGTACTCCGCCGAAGTCAAGGCAACCGAATATCTTTCAAGGAGCGAGCAATGCCGTTTTGGGCTTTATGCTAAATTGCTCAAGAAAAAACATCAGAAGAAACACATAGAAATGGCATTGGATTATCTTGAAGGCGAAGGGCTTCTTTCCGACTATAGGTTTTCCGTGGCTTGGCTTAATCTGCGAAAGATGAATCATTTTGAGGGACGCTCAAGGTTATCCCTTGAGCTTTTGTCCCGTGGAATAAAAAAAGAAGATGCGGAAAAAGCGTTGGAGCTGTTCTTTTCGGAAAATTCCGAGGAAGAGATGTGTAGGCTCTGCCTTGGAAAACTCCTTAGAACCACAAAAAATCCAAGCGAGGAAAAGATAATCCGCTCGATGATGCAGAAAGGTTTTTCCCTCTCGCTTGCAAGGCGGATTATCGGAGAAAATCTAGGGTCTTTGGTATAGGTATGCGGGATAGCGAAGCGATATCTCTGAAAAGACATTGCTCATGGATTTTAGCTCGCCATGCCTGAATAAAGTCTCAAACATGAAGTCCCTGAGCGAGCGTTTCCGTTCGTATCTGTAGTCCACAACCGGAAAAGTCATTCCGTCAAAGCAGGATTCGCTCATCTCTTTAATCATTCCGTCCCACGAGTCGATAGCGTCTATAAGTCCGTTCTTCAACGCCTGGTTTGCTGTGTAAATTCTTCCGTCGGCGATTTTTCTCAGTTCCACCATTGGAATGTTCCTGCTCATTGCGACTATTCCCATGAACTGCTCGTGGCATTCGTCCGCTATGGCTTGCATGATTTTTCGTTGTTCGTCGGTAACCGGTTCGTTCGGGCTGAACATTGTCTTGTTCTTTCCGGCATGGATGGTCTCCGACTTGATTCCGAGTTTTTCAAGGAGACCCGTTATGTCGTAAGAGCTTCCCATGATTACTCCGATTGACCCCGTGAGCGTGTTCCTGTTTGCATAGATTTTGTCCGCCGCGCATGAGATGTAGTATCCGCCGGAGGCCGCAAGGCTTCCTTGGTAGACGTATATTTTTTTTCCGGATGTCTTGTAGTCTTGAAGGGCAAGATAAGCCTCGTCCGCCTCGTACACTGAGCCTCCGGGGCTGTCTATGAATATTGCGAGCGCCATGTTGTTGCTGTCGTTTTTCAGCGTTTTTATGGTGTCCAAAAGCCATTCCTGGTTGTATTCCATGTTTGCGGCTTCTATGACGCCGTTTATGTAAAGTGCGGCTATGTAGTTGTCCTTTGGCTTTTTTTCCATTATGTACCTGAAATCAGGATTTCTGCGGTTCTTTTGCTCGGAATCTTTCCCCTGCCCAAGAAAACTTGATACGATTGTAAGAACCACGACAGCCATTATTATTACAAGCACGATGATTCCGTTTTTTTTGTTGTTTTTCATTCCGTTCACCTATAAAAAAGTTACTTCAGGTCTTCTTTTGTGATTATGCCTGTGGCTACGGCATCACGCAAAAGTCCGTGGAACGCATTCACCCTTGTCATGTACATATACGGTACAAGCCAAAGATAGCCTATTCCTAGGGACAGCGTCGCAAGTATTTGCCATCCTATGAATGAAAGGTCCTGAATGAAAAGGTCTCCCTTGTAGCCTCTTGTTATAAGTATGCTGATTCTCATGGCTTTTGTTACCGAAAGCTCAGGGTATTCGTTCAGAAGGTACTCCGTCTGCGAATATGCGTAGGATTTCACGAGTCCGGGGATGATGAAAAGAAGCGACCACAGGAATATCCATAGTGCTTTCCACATGCCGCAAAGGATTCCTTTTGCCCAAAGCGAAAGTCCTTCGATGAAGTTTTCTATACTGACAGGTTCCGGACCATGGCTCATCTTTACGTACACGCTGATCATGGAAAACTCAAGTACGAACTGCACCAACATTCCAGCCCAAGATGCAAGGTTGTACACCGCTTTCCAATAAGGGGATTGGGGCATTGAGAAAAGAAGGCGGTTTGCAATCTCCGGACCGCTGTCTGTGATGATATCCATGGTTTTAAACGAATCCTTGAGACTGTTGATGAAAGCAGGAATATTCATCGCAAAAATAATTACAAATGCGATGAGCGTCATAAGAACAGGCGTAAGCCATCTTGATTTTAGTTGCATTCTTGCAAATCTTTTGTATTTTTTTCTGTCAAACATGATACTAAAATACTCCCTAAAACAGTGTGTGTCAATTTACAATCATGCCGTTGCGGAAGTAAAATAGCGGCATGAAACTCATATCCGCTCCAATGGCGACTATAAGTCATCCTGCGTTCAGAATCCTTGTGGAAAACTTCGGCGGATGCGACGAATACTACAACGAGATGATAAACGCGCCGTCCCTTCTGAACAAAGGGCCGTTCGAAAAGTTCTATATAAATCCTTTTCCCGCTCCCGAAAAAATGGTCTGGCAGATTACGGGTCGCGACGTTTCTTCGATGGCAAAAGCCGCCTGTGAGCTTTCGTTTCTTCCCGGACTTGGAATAGACATAAACATGGGCTGTTCCGCTCCGGAAATAGTGAAAAGCGGCGCTGGAATCGCATGGATGCTTAAAGACATTTCCGAAACCGAATGTCTTGTCCGTGAAGTCCGTTCCGCTTTGGAAAATTGCGAAGCCGAAGTCGGAGTAAAGCGAAAACGTCTTTCTGTAAAATGCCGGCTCGGCTCGGATGATTTTACCGAAAGTGGATTTTTTTTGTTTACTGATATGCTTGTGAAAAACGGTGTCGAACGCATAACGCTTCATCCAAGGACGCAAAAGGAAAAATACAGAACCCGTCCTCGCTACGAATATGCGGAAAAACTTGCGCTCCGCTACAAAAACGAAGGAGTGGAGGTTGTCGTGAACGGAGATGTTTCCTCCCAAAAAACATTTTTGGATGTCGTTTCCGCCTGTCCGTCCTGTTCCGCCGTCATGATTGGACGCGCTTCCGTCCAAAAACCGTGGATTTTTGCGGACTTGAAAAAAATCGCTTTGTCCAAGCCTATCTTTCTTGACGAACTAGCTTTTTCTTATATAGAAGGCATACAAAAATATCAGCCACCGGAATTCTGGAAGACTCGTATAAAAAGATTCTTTTCCTATTATGCCGACAATTTTTCGTTCGCCCATTATTTAAAGACACGGATTATGAACGCATCCTCCGTGGACGAAACAAAACTTGTGCTGAATGAATATTTTTTGAAAGTCCCGGAAGACAGGATTCTGAATCTTTAAAAATCCGCTCGTGCTTTTAATTTTTCTTCGGTTTTGGAAATATTCGATTTTTTGTCGGATTTTTTTGATTCATTTTGTCAATTTTCTTGCCAAAGTAAAAAACTGTGTTATTCTATTACGGTACTAAATCATTTGGAGTTCATTTTTATGAAGACAAAAACAATTTTTTTCGTCGCTTTTTTTGCGATTCTTTCTTCGGCGGTGTTTTCTCAAAATTCGGGAAAACCCGGTTCGTTCGAGAATGCCGCTCCGGCTCAGATGCAGGAAGTTCTTGCACTTGACGCAAAATTAAATCCCAAGGGTGATGAATTTGTTGTCTATTATGTCAGAAAGGACAAAAACTACGCTCCGTGGGCTTTGTGGATATGGGCAAATCCGGGAGGAGACGGTGCAGCGGCATGGCCTTACACACAGGATTGGAAGGTTCAGGATGGCATTGGCTACATGCGCTTAAAACTTGACGGCTCTACAACAGGCGGCGCAAAACCCGTATCTTCCGAAGGTTCTGTGGGTATGATAGTACGTCAGAAAGACGACTGGATAAAAGACGGACGGGACGACCGTATGTGGAACGCCATGCTGTCAAAAAAAGTCGCGATTTTTTCCGGAGATTCTTCTACGTATGCGGCGGCGGATTACAGACCGTCCGTGAAAACTGCGGTTCTTTCAAAAACTAACGAAGTCCGTGTAAAACTTTCGGGGCGTTACGGTCTTGACACAGACGGCGGCTCTTCGGGGTTTTCCGTACGCACATCGGAAGGAAAAGAATACAAGATTTCCAAAGTATATAATGAAGAAAGTCCTTCGGATTTTTCTGTGAACATGGCGAACAAGGTTGTCATAGAGCTTTCCGAGAATGCGGACATAGGCGACTCCCTGATTCTTTCAAACGCCGCTTTCATGGGAGACGCAAACATTAATTCAAGCGAACTTGCCGTAAAAATGGCTGAAAAATCCGTGCCGGATTCAAAAGTTGTTTTGGGCTGCGATTTTGACGGAACCAAGGCGGCTTTCAATCTTTGGGCTCCTACTTCGTCGGACGCAAAGCTGAACATATACGAAAAGGCTAAGGATAAAACGCCCCTTCACGTATTCGACATGAAAAAATCTTCGGAAACGGGAACATGGACTTATGTGTACGATGGCTCTGACATAGACGGGCTTTTCTACGATTACACATTGAAGAATTCCAAGGGAACGGTTACCGTTCTTGATCCTTACGCCCTTTCCATGGCAAGCCACGATGGTAAGGGTGCAGTCGGCCGAGCAGCCGTAGTGAACCTTGCAAGCGACAAGGCTGGAAAAATGACCCAATCCTATGTTCCGCTTTCAAAGCGTGAGGATGCGGTTATATACGAAGTGTCGGTAAGGGATTTTACAATCTCTCCCGATTCTAAAGTTTCCTCTATGCCCGGAACGTACAATGCTTTCATCGAAAAAATTCCGTACTTAAAAAGTCTTGGAATTACCCATGTGCAGCTCATGCCTGTGGTGAATTTCTACTTCAACGACGAAAACAACAAGGCGTACGAGGATTCGGGAACGGTCGGCGGAAACAATTACAACT
This sequence comes from uncultured Treponema sp., assembly GCA_905372235.1. Lineage (GTDB taxonomy): Bacteria > Spirochaetota > Spirochaetia > Treponematales > Treponemataceae > Treponema_D. Next base: position 46,916 of record CAJPOF010000007.1, on the reverse strand, counting down.
GGGGCTACGACCCTCACAATTATTTTACGCCTGAAGGATGGTTTTCAAGCGATGCGAACGATCCGTATTGCCGCATAAGAGAACTGCGTAATCTTATAGACGAATGTCATAAGGCAGGCATCGGCGTTCTTTTGGACGTGGTGTACAACCATATGGCTGGAACTCAGTTCCTTGACGACATCGTTCCGGGCTACTATTTCAGAATGGACGCAAAGGGCGGCTTCAAGTCCGCGTCGGGCTGCGGAAACGACACCGCGACCGAACGGAAAATGATGAAACGCATTGTCGTGGATTCAACCTCGCACTGGGTGAAAAACTTTATGGTGGACGGATTCCGGTTCGACTTGATGGGACTTATGGAATCTTCTTCCGTTGCCGATTCATATTCCGCCTGCTTAAAACTGAATCCCTACGTTCTTTTTGAAGGTGAAGGCTGGAAGATGTACAACGGCGAGAAAGGAACTGTAGGGCTTGACCAGAATTATATGTCAAAGACGAACAATATTTCAGTGTTCAACGACGAGTTTCGGGATCTTATAAAAGCTGGCGGTTTCAACGAGACGGGACGAGGTTTTATAACAAAAAAATCCACGGACGGAATGCGTCTTTTCTGCAATGTTACAGGAGATCCGCTCAGTAACTACCATGCGGACGACCCAGGCGATAATCTGAACTATATCGTATGCCACGACGGGCTTACTCTCCACGATACGGTTGTTCATAATCTTCGCCTTGACGAAAAAAAAGACAGGGCTGAGATAATAAATCGGCTTAAACTCGGAAATTTCATGGTGCTGACTTCCCAGGGACTTGCGTTCCTTCATTCCGGTCAGGAATGCGGAAGGACAAAGCCGAATATCCGGGGAATGAAAAACGAGACAATCGGAAATTTTGTAAGGAACAGTTATGACTCTTCCGACAACATAAACCAGTTCGTGTGGACTTTGGACGAGGACTACGAAAGTCTAAGGAAATACACGGCAGGTCTTATCGAAATCCGAAAGGCTAACAGCGTGTTCAGGGTAGGGGACGCAAAAAAAATCCGAAAGAATTTCAAGAGCCTGAACCTTGAGGATTCCGCAGGGCTTCTGTTCGGCTACGTCGCAAAAGAAGGAAAGAACAGATGGTTCGTCCTTGTGAACGCAGGAATGAAAAGTGCGGAAATAAATGTTGGCGTTTTTCTGGATAATGGTGTAATATTAATAGATAACGAGACCGCCGATAATGGTGGAATTACTGAACCTAAGGGTGTGAAAATCTCTGGAAAATCAGTAACCCTTGACCCTCTTACCGCTACGGTCATTCGTTTATAAAAGAGTCTTTTTATTATGGAGGATAAAATGAAAAGAATCGTTTGTGCCGCAATGGCTTTTGCTATGGCAACATCATCACTGTTTGCCGCCGGTCAGGCGCAGTTGATGATTTGGGAATCTGCTGGACCTGAAAAAAAATTCGTTCAGTATGCAATCAATGCCTACAAGAAAATCGACAAGAAGACGAAATTCTACTTTGAGCCTGTAGAGGCTACTGACGCTCGCGCAAAGATAGAACTTGATGGTCCTGCCGGAGTTGGAGCAGATATTTTTGTTACTCCGCACGACCACATCGGTGCTTTGGTTACCGGTGGTCACGTTCTTCCTGTAGATGACGCAGCCGCATATATGGCTGATTTCATCCCTATGGCAACTTCAGGTGCGTCCTACAACGGTATGGTATACGGTTATCCGCTTGGTGCCGAAACTTATGCGTTGTTCTACAACAAGGCGCTCATCAAAAGCGCTCCAAAGACTTGGGATGATGTTATCGCTTTCGCCAAGGGTTTCAACAGCAAGGCTGAAAACAAGTATGCGCTTGTATGGCCGGTTACCGACGGATACTATGGATATATGTTCATGGAATCTTTCGGCGCTCCTTTGTTCGGACCTAACCATGATGACAGAAAACAGCACAATTTGAACAGTGCAAACGCAATCAAAGGTCTTACATATTTTCAGGGACTAAGAAAGCAGATTCTTGATATTCCTGCAGCTGATGCATCAGGAGACTTCTGTAATGCTGAATTCACGGAAGGAAAGGCTGCCATGATTATCACAGGACCTTGGAAGACAAATGACTTCAAGGCTGCCGGTATCGATATTGGTATTTCTCCAATTCCTGCATTCCCGGGAACAGGAAAAGGAGCTGCAAACTCATTCTCAGGGGTAAGGCTTGCATTCGTATCTTCATATTCCGAATTTCCGGATCAGGCAAAGGCTTTCGCAAAATTCATGACCTCGAAAGAAATGCTTCAGAAAAGGTATGAAATGACTGACCAGATTCCGCCAAGAAAGGATATCACTACAAACGATTCTCTTTCAAACGGAGTCAAAGAACAGCTCAAGTATGCTGTAGCTATGCCTACAATCCCTCAGCTTGGAACTTATTGGTCTGCAATGGGTTCTGCATACTCAGGAATCTGGGATGGAGATCCTGTCAAGACGACTCTTGATGCCGCTGCTGCCGCAATGGAAGCCGCTAAATAAGTATAATTTTTAGTTGCCGGTTACAGAGTGTGTACCTATTCGCTTGGCACACATTCTGTATATTTTTGCAAAGGAGAATGGAATGAATAATACCATAAACCCAGAAAAACTGAAAAAAGCACCATTAGCCTCAAAATGTTTTATGGGCTTAGGACAGATTTTGTATCTAAAACAGTATATTCGCGGCTCGCTTTTTGCGCTTGTTGAGATCATCATGATCTGTTGCGTCGTTTTTGGTACAAAAAAAATTATTCCTGCAAACAAAAGTGTTGACGATGAGATGCAGGGCCTGCCTGATACAGTCGAAATGATTGAATATCTGCAGGATAACGATTACAAAAATGTCGATAATTTGGTAGCCGCAAGAACTTCGGCTATGAAATCATTTGTCGAAAAAACTGCATTAAAAAATATAAAAAGCAGCTTCAAAGAAGCCAGTGAAAAACTTAAAAAGGCTGAGAATGCTCAGAAAAAAGCTCAGGCTAAGTTTGACAAGGCTGAGGCAAAAGGAAACGCCAACAAGATTGCGATTGCCGAAAGCGTCCTTGACGAAGCCAATTCGGAACTTGCCGAGGCGGAGGATGCCGTAAACGGGCTTGAAGAGGTAACTTCTTTGGCTGATGAAAATTTCGCCAACATTACCTACGACGACATATACGATCAGATTGATACTATCGAAACGTTTGTGTATGACACGGAAATCGATGAAATAATCGAAGCCTATGAAACTCTCCATAACAAGTATGACACAAAACTTGCCAAGATTATGGCAAAGATTGCCGACAGAAAGTATGCCGAGGAAGTCAAGAACGTAAAGGCAAGCATGAAAGGCTCTTCCAAAGAGGAGATAAAAGCCGCCGTTGCCGAAGTCGTAAATGAATTTGACGTGAATTACAACGGTTGCGACCTTTGTAAAAGAGCCCACGCAAAGGGAAAAAGAACGATGGTTCACAGGGCTTGGTTCAGAGGTCCGATTGTAAGTTCTCTGATAGGACTTGTAACGCTCGGTTCAAAGCAGCCTACTACCGTCGCTAAATACATGGATCACTCCGTGTTTATGATGATAAACGGTATCTTTGCCCTTATCATGATAGCGTTCTTTGTTCTTCTGTACATGATCAACATCAGCACAGCCAAGAACGCTGTAAAAAAGATAATCAAGAACGGAAAATTCCCTACGCTGCAGGAAGCACGAAACGATATTTCGCAGAACGCTTTCGCTTCAATAAGCATTGCGCCAAGCGTAGTGATGATCGCAATCTTCTCGCTTATTCCGCTTTTGTTCTCGGCTTTGGTTGCGTTCACGAACTATTCTTCTCCGGACCACATTCCGCCTAACAATTTGGTGGATTGGGTTGGAATCCAGAACTTCATCACCATGTTCTCCACAAAGATTGGTGGCGGTGAATGGGCAAAGTCATTCGGATTTACTGCGGTATGGACCATAATATGGGCTATCTTCGCGACATTCTCATGTTTCTTTGTAGGATTTTTCTATGCATTCGTGCTGCAGGACAAGAGAATCGTGATTCCGGGCTTTTTCAGAACCGTATACATTCTTCCGTATGCTATTCCGACAATGCTTTCGCTGTTCGTTTGGGCAAACCTTTTGAACGGTACAATTGGACCTATCAACAGGACACTGCAGATGATTGGACTTATCGAACAGCCTATCCCATGGCTTTCAAGTCCTAATGTTGCAAAATTCTCGTTGATATTCGTAAACATTTGGATTGGATTCCCTTACTCGATGATTCTTACAACATCTTCAATGACCGCAATCTCGAACTCTCTGTACGAGGCTGCTGTAATCGACGGTGCTACAAAATGGCAGCAGTTCAGGAGCATCACCTATCCGTTGGTAATGTTCCAGCTGAAACCTACACTCATCATGCAGTTTGCTGGAAATATCAACAACTTCGGTTCTGTCTTCTTCTTGACAGGTGGCGGACCGAACATGCCTCAGCCGGGGCTTACGACTACCACAAGTTGTGGAGCGACGGACCTTTTGATTTCTTGGATATACAAACTCACCATGAACACACCTTCAAGATATCATCTTGCTTCCGTTCTTTCGCTTTTGGTATTCGTTGTGCTGGTACCGTTTGCCTTGTATAACTTCACAAGAACTAAGTCATTCAAGGAAGGAGAAGTATAATCATGAGAAAAATCATAAACAAATCAACTCCGATAAGTATCCTTTTGAACTTGATTCTTATTATCAACTGTATCATCGTGGTATACCCGGTACTCTTTACGGTAAGTTCTTCGTTCTCCGTATCAAGTTCTTTGGCGGCTTCTTCGGTTATTCCTTTTACGTCGCAGAAAGACACAGCGATTTACTTCGAATGTGATACCTGCCACGGAACAGGAACTATCGAACGCTTTGTTACAAAGTCGGAACGCGAAGGCGATGTTCTTCTTGAAGAACAGGGCGATATGAAGTTTGACTGCGAAACCTGCGGTGGAACGGGTAAAATTGCGAAGCTGAAGTATTCATTCAGTTTCAAAAAACCGTCTCTCTATCAGTACAGAAGACTTCTTACGGACTCTGACAAGTACGTTAAGCTCAATGCCGCTGAAAAGGCTTCCGATGTAAAGCCGATGCTTGGAACTAACTATAAGCATTGGTATTTCAATACGCTAAAAATCGCTGTTCTTAATACATTTATCACGGTTTTTGTGTGTACGTTGGCAGGATACATTTTCAGCCGATTCAGTTTTACCGGAAGAAAACAGATTATGGCTTCCATGATTGTGTTGCAGATGTTCCCGAGTTTCATCGGAATGGTTGCGACATATGTAATCCTGTGGAAGTTCAATGCGTTGAATACTCTTTGGGGACTTGTCCTTGTTTATTCGGCAGGTTCGATTCCGTTCAACTCGCAGTTGATGAAGGGATATTTTGATACAATGCCGAAAGACATTGCGGAAGCAGCGTATATTGACGGCGCTTCTCCGCTTGTGGCGTTCATCAGGGTAATTCTTCCTGCTGCAAAACCGCAGCTTGTGTTCCTTACGCTTACATCATTCACAGGACCTTGGATGGACTATATCTTCCCTCGAATGGTTCTTCGTTCGGATGATAAGAAGACGCTTGCTGTAGGTCTGTACGAGATGATAAGCGGCCGTTCAAACGACAACTTCACGATGTTTGCCGCCGGTGCGATTCTTGTTGCAGTTCCGTTTGCCGTGCTTTTCATGGCGGGACAGAGGTCATTGCTTATGTCTCTTGCCGGAACGAGCGGTAAAGAGTAGGATTTATAAAATCCGCATTCTATGTGCAGGCGGCAGAAATGCCGCCTGCATTTTTTTCGGGCTGTACAAAAAGTAAGAAACTTTTGAAGCATCCCCATTTTTTGCCATTCGCTTTGGAACAAAGATTTTGGCAAACAGTTTAAAAATAGATTTTTTGTGGTAAAATTATCCTAATCAACGAGTTAAAAACGCTTTGTCAGGAGGAAAAGTATGTCTAGCGGAAGAGTCTTTTTTTTCGTCATTGTTTTTACGTCCGTGTTTATTTCAGTTTACGCTAAACCCAAAAAAAAATCTTTTGAACCTGAACTTGCGGTAAGTGAACTTGCCCCTGTTGAACGAAAAACTGGTAAACCTAGTGAAGGCGTGTACTACAGCCTGTTCGTTCGCGCGTTCGCAGACGGAAACGGAGACGGAATAGGGGATTTCAAGGGGCTTATAAAAAAACTCGACTATCTGAACGATGGTGACGATACGGCCACAGATGATCTTGGGGTTACAGGACTTTGGCTTCTTCCGATTTTTGAGTCTCCGTCATATCATGGATATGATGTAGACGACTATTATTCTATAAATCCTGAATATGGCACGATGAATGATTTTGAAACTTTCATGATTGAATGTAAAAAGCGTGGAATAAGTGTAATCCTTGACATTACATTCAATCATTCTTCTGTATATAACGATTGGTTCAAGGCATCTAAGAATCCTGAAAGTCCATACAGGTCGTGGTACAGGTGGATAAGCGATGAAGATACGGATCAGCCTTCTCTTGGATATACAGGTCCGTACAGTCTAAAGCAAAAAGCCTTGGGCGGAGCGGTATGGAACATTGATTTGAGGAACAGGGGGCTTGATTCTCATGGAAAGGAAATGTTTTATTATTATGCTGGCGTATTTGGCTCCCAGATGCCTGATTTCAATTTGGATGAGAAAGCCGTGCGTAAAGAATTCAAGAAAGTCCTGAAATTTTGGTTGGATAAGGGTGTTTCAGGATTCCGCTTTGATGCCGTAGCTCATGCTTACAATGCTAACGAGGTTAAGCCCGGAACGGAGACAATCTCGAAGGCAATAGATTTTTGGAAGGAAATTAGCGATTACGTGTCATCGGAAAAACCTGACTCTTATTGCGTTGGAGAAGTCTGGGAACCTGCCGCTACAAGGGCAAAATACATGGGTGCTCTTCAGTCTAATTTTCATTTTGATCTTGGAACGCTGATTTCGCAGATAATAAACAATCAGGAAGCGAACGACAGGAATAACGAGCCTGACAATGAAGACCCGTCTACATACAATGGATATGCACGAAGCCTTGAGGGGCAGTATGCGATGTATGCCAAAAACAATCCGAACTATATAGATGCTCCTTTCCTTTCGAACCACGATCAGGTTAGAAGTGCCTCCGCTCTAAAGAACAATCCTGAAAAGATAAAACTTGCGGCGGATATGTACATTCTGCTTGAGGGCGTTCCGTTTGTGTATTACGGTGAAGAGATTGCAATGAAAAGCGGTTCGGACGATCCTTCAAAGAGGACTCCGCTTGTATGGAACAAACCGGGAAAAGATAGATTCGAGTCGTCATGGAATGAAGGCGGCCCTTACAGAAATTCCACTGTATACAACAAGAAGACTGTCCCGATTTCTGAGCAGCAGTCGAATCCTTCATTGATATTGAACCATTACAAACGTGTTATTCGAATAAAGACAGCCCATCCTGCCTTATTTAAGGGAAGACTTCGTGCCGAAGGTGTGGGAAGTGCCGTCGTGGAATCTTATTTTATGGACTGCGACGAGGAAACTGCGTTTGTGCTTCATAATGTATCTTCCATCCGCACAGAAGTTGTGTTATTACCGAAAGATGCGGTTGGAATGTCTTTGGTGTATGCCGGAAACGCAGGTGTGGATCTTTTAGGAGAACGCCTTTCCATTCCTCCTATGACTTCAGTCGTCCTTGCCCGTAACAATATCGTTCAGGAAAAGATAATCGGGAAAAAAGAAATTTCCGATCCGGCTGTAAAAAAATAGGTTTTGTGAAGATGAATATAAAATCACTTTTTTGCGCTCTTCTGCTTTTTCCTCTGAGTTTTTTTTCATGCCGCAGGACGGAGGAAATGACCCTTGGCGAGATAGAACTGCTTTTGGAAAAAGGCGATTCTGTCCTTCTTGAAAAAACTGTGTCAAAACCTTACGAGGGGCAGCCTTTCTCTTCTGGGAGGCGCGGCGGAGTCTGGAACGACACAATCCTAAGCGATCCAAAGACGTTCAACCAGTACATTGCGGAACGTGATGGGACAAGCGCGGGAATAATAAGTCTTACGCTCGATTCGGCACTTGAATACGACCCGACTTCAAGGAAATGGAAACCCCATTGCGCAAAGGCGGAAATCGAGACGGACTTGGAAAACGAGACGCTGACCGTCCATTACACCCTTAGGGACGACATTTTTTGGACGTGGTACGGAAAGGACGAAAAAATCCCTGTAACAAGCGACGATGTTGTCTACTGGTACAACCATATTGAAGGGGATGAGAATTTTAATTCCAGCGGCTACAATTCGCATTTTGTTACGATGGGCGACGGAAGCGAGCGGAAAGTTCAATGCGTTAAAATCGACGAAAAACGTTTTGATTTCATATACCCCCGCATAGTGGCGGACCCATTTCTTTCGTCAAATCCGACAATCTGTCCGAGTTTCATATTCAGAAAAGCAAAGGAGGAGGGCGGAGTCGACGGCGTGAAAAATCTTTTTTCAGCCGATGTTGATGTAAAGTCGATTCCTTCGTGCGGAAAATGGTACATAACGGAATACACGCCTTCCCAGCGGCTTGTCTGCAAAAGAAATCCATATTATTGGGAAAAGGACAAAAACGGAGAGAGAAAACCGTATTACGACGAACTTGTTTTTCGGGTTGTTGGCGACCAAAACACCGAATATCTTCTTTTTAAGCAGGGAAAGACGGAACTCTATTCTGTAAGACCTGAACAACTTTACGACATGATAGAAAATCGGAAGAAAAACTATGTTGTGTTCAATGCTGAAGGGAGCCTTTCAAGCCCGTTTTGGAGTTTCAACCAGAATCCGAAAAACAAGGACAAACCGTATTACAGATGGTTTTCGGACAAAAGATTCCGGCAGGCTATGAGTTCCCTTATGAACAGGGAAAGGATAATCTCTCAGACGTACAGGGGGCTTGCCGAGCCGAACTACGATTTTTTTTCAGTTATAAACCCGTTTTACAATCCTGAAATAAGCCTTGAGTACCGCTACAATCCTTCACGTTCCTTGGCTCTTCTTGAAAAGGCGGGTTTTTCAATGGACGGAAACGGCATTATGCGCGACCGGTTCGGAAACGCCGTTGAATTCGACATCAGCGTTCCCTCCGGCTCTCTTTCGATGAACGACATGGCTGTAATCCTTAGCGATGAACTTGATAAAGTCGGGATAAAACTGAATGTCCGTCAGGTGGAATTCCAAAAACTGGTGGAAGACCTTACGCAAAGTTACGAATGGCAGTCGGTCATGATAGCCCTTGGCTCGAATTCTTTTCCGTCTATGGGAAGCAACGTGTGGCCGAGCAACGGAAACCTTCATCTTTGGAATCCTCTTCAGAAAAAGCCCGCGACCGACTGGGAGGCAAGAATCGACTATCTTTACAACGAAGGCAGTTTTACGATAGACACGGAAAAAGCTTCTAGGATATGGGACGAATACCAGCGGATAATTCTTGAGGAATGTCCGGTGATTTATCTTGTGCGCCCAAGAAGTTTTGTCGCTCTAAGGACAAAGTGGGACATGTCCAATTTTTATTACGACAATAAAAACGGTTCGATGACGGACTGGGTTTATCTTTCGGTGGAGTAGTTTATGCGTCTGAAAGAACGTTTTTTGTCTGCGCTTATGGCTTTGGTAATTCCATGGAAGGCATTCAGAAAAAAATCTCCGCTCCTTAGTTTTGTGCTTGGAAGATTTTTTACGATGATAGTCCTTCTTTTTGTTTTGGGCTTTGTGCTTTTTGCGCTCATGGAACTTGCGCCGGGAGACATAGTAAGCCAGACGATGAACCAACAGCTGATGGCAGGAGCGGAAAAAAATCCGGCGTCTTCATCCGCAACCCACTCACATCCGAAAGACGATTCGTTTTCTGAAAAACAGATGGCTAAGATGAGGGCGGAATTCGGTCTTGACAAACCTTTTTCCGTTCAGTATTTCAAATGGCTTGAACGGGTGGTGCTGCGCCACGATTTGGGGACAAGTTTGGTTTCCCGTACGCCGGTCTCTTTTCTTATAAGGTCAAGGATATGGAATTCCGTGCTTCTGAACCTTATATCACTGGTATTTATAACGATATTCTCATTTTTATTGGGAGTGTATTTTTCAAGCAAGGCTGGAACTTCCATTGATGCAGGCGTAACATTTTTTGCGTTGTTTTTCCATGCGTTTCCCGGAATTCTTCTTCTGATTTTGTTGCAGCTTTTTGCCTCCGTAACAAATTTTTTTCCTGTAACTGCATACCCCGATTTTCCGTTCAAAACTTCTCCTTTGGCTTTTACGTTCAGCTACGCCCATCATGTTTTTCTTCCGCTGTTGGCGAGTTTTCTCGGAGGATTCGGAAGCACGATGAGAATGATCCGTTCCACAATGCTTGACCAGCTGGGGCTTCCTTACGTTTTCGCCCTTAGGGCAAGGGGAATAAAAGAAAGCCGGGTCTATTTGAACCATGCGTTCAGAAACACTCTTAATCCGTACATAACAGGAAGCGCAAATCTTCTTGCAAGTCTTTTCAGCGGCTCTATGGTGCTTGAGATAATATTTTCCTATCCCGGAATCGGAAGGCTTATGTACGAAGCCGTTCTCCAGCAGGACATAAACCTTGTTCTTGCAAACTCAATGTTCATTTCGGCTTTGGTGCTTGTCGGAATGCTTATAAGCGACATTCTGCTCGCCTTTGTAGACCCCAGGATTCGTTATGGAAAGGATGGTGCTTGATTTTGAGAAGAATGTTTGAATATATAAGGACAAGGCCTCTTGCTCTAATTTCGCTTGTGATTGTCGCAATCATGTATTTTGTGATGATTTTTGCGGAATTTTTCGCTCCTTATTCAGCCACACTGAGTTTTGAGAAAAATACGTTTCATCCTTCGAACGTGCAGCTTTCACGTAAAGGCATTCTTGTAAGGGAGTTCAGGGTGGTTGACAAATCATCGTGGCGTTACGTGCGTGTAAAGGATTTGGAATGTGTTCACAGAATGCGTTTTTTTGTCCACGGTGAAAAATACAAACTTTTCGGCTTTATCCCTTCTGACATTCATCTTTTCGGAAGTTCGTCGGAATATCCTGTCTATCTTTTGGGTGCGGACAATCTTGGAAGGGATCTTTTTTCAAGGATTGTGTACGGCTCCCGCATTTCTTTGACGATAGGTTTTGTCGCTACTGCGATATCCTTGATGCTTGCGGTTATTCTTGGCGGAATCTCAGGATATTTCGGAGGAATCGTTGACTGGTCTATAATGCGCTCGGCGGAATTTTTCATGCTGATTCCGAGTATGTATTTGATTCTTTTTTTGCGTTCCTTGCTGAACGCCAAAATGGACAGCGGAAAAGCGTATATGCTCATCACCGTGATTCTTTCGCTTGTGGGCTGGCCGGGTTCGGCACGTACCGTAAGGGGCATGGTTCATTCGATAAAACGCGAGGAATTTGTGATGAACGCGGCTCTCGAAGGAATCCCTTCCGGCGTGATAATTTTTTTCCACATAATACCGCAGATTTCAAGCATTCTTATAGTCAGCACTGCACTAGGAATTCCGCTTTACATAATGAGTGAAACCACATTGAGTTATCTTGGGCTTGGGATTTCAGACCCTGCGGTAAGTTGGGGTTCTTTGATAAACAGGGACATTTCCACGGTGTCGAACCTGAAAAATTTCCCGTGGCTTTTGTATCCCGTGCTGATGCTGCTGGTGGTAACTCTTGCGTTTAATTTTCTAGGGGATGCGTTAAGGGATTTTTACGATCCTTACGGCGAGGTTTTTCGGAGGCGGAAAAATCCTTTAAAAAAATCAAAGAAACAAAGTTCTCCGAATGAAATATTCGGCGCAAACATTGAAACCGAATCTGAAAAAAATGCGGAAAACGAGGTCGCCGCTGACAATACGATTCTTTCGGTCCGGAATCTTTGGGTTTCTTTTGACGTTTTTAGAGAACGGAAGCGTGAAAAAATCTTTGCGGTAAAAGGCGTAAATTTTGACCTTAAAAAAGGCGAAATACTTGGAATTGTAGGCGAATCCGGAAGCGGAAAATCCGTAAGCACTACGGCGATTCTTTCTCTTACAGGTGCAGGCGGAAGCGTGCAGGGAAAAATATTTTACGGCGGAACTGATTTGGCGTCTCTTGGAAAAAAGGAGCTGAGGCTCTACCGAGGACGGGAAATCGCACTGATTTTTCAAGAGCCGGGACGCTCCTTCGACCCCTTGCAGACAATAGGCGGCGTTTTCCTTGAGGCGTTCAGGAACGTCGAGCCTGAAATATCAAAAGCCGATGCCGCAAAAAAGGCGATTTCTCTTCTTGAGGAGGTCGGACTTTCTGATGCGGGCGAAAGACTTTCTGCATATCCGCATCAGTTTTCAGGCGGACAACTTCAGCGCATAGGAATTGCCCTTGCTCTTGCCCAGAACTGCAAGGTCCTCATAGCCGACGAGCCTACCACAGCCCTTGACGTTACTGTCCAGTCGCAGATTGTCTCGCTTCTTTTTAGGCTCAAGGAAGAAAAATCTCTTTCGATAATATTCATAAGCCACGACATAAACCTTGTTGCCGAAATAAGCGACAGGATTGCCGTCATGTACAAAGGAAAGATTGTTGAACTTTCGTCTTCCGACAAAATAATGAACGAACCGGAACATCCGTACACAAAGGCTCTTCTTTCTTCCGTTCCTTCGTTCGGAATGCATTACACAAAAGAAAAACTTTTTTCGATTTCGCCTGAAATGCGAAACGAATTTCTTGAAAAACCGTCCCTTCCTCTTTCCGGAACGAAAGACGCTTTTTTTGCGGACGGAAATTTTTCTTCCGATTCGGAATCGAGTTTCCAAAACGGCGAGCATAACTGAGGTTTTTATGGAATATGAACTTGTAAAATGCGATTTAAAAAACATTCCGTGCTTTGGGGTGGCAGGAAATTTCACGGAACATCTTGAGCAGGCCGGGGAAGCGGATTTTTTTAAGGATGATTTTTTCGATAAAAATTCGCCCAAGGCGATATTTCCGACGTATTTTCCAAAGCCTTCATCTGTAATTCCCCGATTTCTGAACGTCTTTCCGTTTTCCTCTAAAATTATTTCATTTCCGCCGGAAGAGAAAAAAATCCAGATTGAAAGCGAATGTGCCGTAGTTTTCGACCTTATTTGGAAAAACGGATTTATAAGCGACATGAAAAGCGTATGTTTTTCCGCCTCGAACGATTGCTCGATTCGGAAAGCCGGAAGCGTAAAGATAAGTCAAAAGAAAAACTGGGGCGAAAATTCAAAAGGTTTTTCCGAAAAAGCCATCGCTCTTCCGTCGTTCGACGAAAATTCCCTGCTTTCCGACTACAGGATAAAAAGCCATCTTTTCAGAAACGGAAAGGCATACGAATATGGCGAGGATTCTCCCGTAAGGGAATATTCGTGCGTCTTCAAAAATCTTACTTATTGGCTTATTGAAAAATTCAATAAGCAGAAAGACGAAGGCGTTACTGAAAATCTTCTTTCGTACATGAATTCTGTCGGAAACCCAGAACGGATTATGGTCTCGCTTGGCTCAACAAGGTACACGGAATACGGAAATGAAAACTATCTTCAAAAATCGGACGAAGCACTTGTAATCCTGTACCCTGAAAGCCGCTACACAAAAGAAAAAATCGCCTGTCTTGTCGAAAACAGAGATTTTTCCTGCAACGACATAATTTTTTTGAACCAAAAAATCGTTTAAAATCCTAAACTATTTTTTTTCAACGCCGACATTCTATGTAAGGGAAGAAGTTTCTCACACCGCTTCCCTTGAGGATGTCATATGAACGATTTTACAAGGGCTGTAGACCTTCTTCACCGAACGATGGATGCTACTGCGCTCCGTTATCAGGTAACGGCGAACAATCTTGCACACAGCGAAATTCCTAACTTCAAGCGAACGACGGTGAATTTCGAAAGCGAACTCAAGCGGGCTTTCGAAAGCGAAAAAAAAGCGAGGGACGGTTTTCAGCTTACACGAACGGATGATCGCCATATTCCTCTGAACGAACCTTACGACTATCGTTCAGTGGAACCCCGCCGAGTCCTTGATTACACTACGACTTCAAAGCCGAACGGAAACAATGTGGATGCCGAGACAGAGGCGAACAATATCCTCCAAATCCAGATGCAGTACAGGCTTCTTACGCAGATAACAAACTTTGAGTTCAGTCAGATAAACACTGTCCTGAAAAAATAGATTTTAGATAATTGCTAGGAGTTTTTATGGGACTTTTTACTTCGATAAATATAGCTTCAACGGGAATGGCTGCAGAACGGCTTCGTTCCGACGTTATTTCAGACAATATAGCGAACGCTTCTTCCACACGCACACAGGATGGAGGTCCGTTCAAAAGGTCTCGTGTGATTTTTGAACCTATTGCACAAAAGCATCCGCAGTGGAGGTCTCCGTTTACTCCGAGCGACCTTGATAACGGTCCCGGAAAAGGAGTGAAGGTCCGGGAAATCGTAAAAGATACTTCTCCGGGGCATCTTGTGTATGCGCCTGAGCATCCGGACGCTATAAAATCCGGTCCGAATGCAGGCTATGTCGAATATCCGAACGTAAACATAGTGAACGAGATGGTGGATCTTATTTCCGCAAGCCGCGCCTACGAGGCAAATTCCACCGTGATTGAAGGTGCCAAGGGAATGTTCAACGCCGCCCTTGATATTGGAAGATAGCTGTCGTATGGACATTAAGGAATTCTTCGTATAGAATTCCTTATATATACTTTGGGTGGGGGTAAAGTATGGAAATTCCTGAATTCGGCTCTTTGAAGATGACAAGGACCGACGAATCTCATTATGGACACCAAAAACTTCTGAGGACAGAGGAAGCCGGAAAAATCCTGAACACGGAAAATTCTTCGAAGATTGGCATGGAAAAGACTCGCCTTTCTTTCGAGGACTTTCTTGTCGATGCAGTAAAATCCATGAACAGTCAGCAGTTGGATGTCGGCAAAATACAAGAGAAACTCATCACTTCTCCGGACGAAGTTGATATTCACGATGTCACAATAGCGATGAGCAAAGCCCGTCTTTCCCTGAATCTTGCGCAGTCTGTTATAGACAGGCTTATTCAGGGCTGGAACGAGATAACCACGACCAGATAACTTGCTGTTGTTTTCTATAGTTTTAGTTCTTGTTGAATTTGCTCTTGTGTGATATAATTCAACGAATTTACGCTAAATTTCTTTAAATTCGTTCACGGGAGGGGTTCAATGAACGAATGGCTTAAAAAGATGATTGGGAAGTTCAAAGATTTTTGGAAAAACAGCTCAATCGTAAAAAAAGTTATTCTTGTAGGCGTTGTTGCCGTCATAGCGGTGGTCATAATTGTAACCGCAAAGGTTTCAGCAAGGCCGGACACGGTAAGGCTCTATGATACTCCGGTAACCGATGAATCCATGAGAAGTCAGATTGTCGTTCGCCTTAATCAAGAGAACGTTCAGGCGGAAGTCGATTCTGCAGGTTATATTTCAATCGGAAAAAATGAGAACAAGGACAGGCTTCTTTCGATTCTTCTTTCTGAAGGTCTTCAGCCTGCGTCTTGGGATCCTTACGAACAGTTCTACCACCGTTCATGGTCGGATACGGACCAGGAACAGAACGTAAAGCTTAAAAACGCCGCCACCGCAAAGGTCGCGCAGTCGCTTGAAGCCTTGGACGGTATTCAGAAGGCTTGGGTTACGATAAACATTCCCGAAGTGCGCCTTTTCCGTTCCGACCAGAATCCGGTGTCCGCTTCGATTATTCTGCGACTTTCTTCATCGAGCGACCTTGAAAGCAACGTAAGGCGGCAGAAAAGCGTTGAGCGGCTTGTCCTCACCATGATAGAGGGTCTGAAATCCGAGAACTTGACCATTACGGACACGGAAGGAAAGACGCTGAACGATTTCGAGGGGCTTGCCGAAAGCGACCGCCTTTCTTCCATTCAAAAACAGCAGAAAATCAGGCATGAAGAGGAAGCCAAACTCAAGGCGTACATCGTAAATATGTTCGAAGGTCTGCAGGTCGGCGCAGGCGAAGGAAACAAGCCTTCCCGAAAGCAGATCGGGGACGTTGTTGTGAACCTTGAGATGGATATGTCCGAGAAAAATCAAGAATCCACGATTTATACTCCGATTCAAAGGAAAGCCGACAACCCTAACACGCCTTATGACGACTCCGATTATGTGGACACGCTTCCCATATCGCAGCAGACCGTAACAAAAAAATGGGAAGGAACAGGCTACAATCCCGAAGGTCCAAGCGGAGTCGAAGGACAGACCCCTCCGGTTTATTCCGATATGTCGAACGTCATCGGAAGTTCCACGGAGACGGGCGTAACACAGAACAATGTCATAAACACTACGCACACAAAAGAAATTGTTTCTCCGCAGATTGGACGCCGTTCGGTTTCGGTGAACGTTTCGGGAGTCTTGAGTTTTGTTCGCGACCCAAAGACGTTCAAATATGTGTTTGACGAAGAAACTGGTCTTTTGAAGACAAAGTACACTCCCGTTCCTGCGGAGGATTTGCAGAAATATACAAGGCTCATCGAAGGGGCGATAAACTTCGATTCGAACCGGGGCGATAAAGTTTTTGTAACGGATATTCCAATCGATTATTCCGAATGGATAGAGGCGGAAAGCGCAAAGGAAATCTCAAAAATCCAGCGGAACAGGACGCTTCTTCTTGCTCTCGGTGCTGTTGCTGCTGTCCTTGTGGGCTTTATCATTGTCAGAATCATATCCAAGGAAATGGAGCGCCGCCGCCGTCTTAGGGAAGAGGAACTTTTGCGTCAGCAGCAGGCGGAACGCGAGAAGGCATTGTGGGAAGCAAGAGACGATGCGAATATGCAGGTTACGATGTCCGTGGAGGAAAGCCGCCGCGCGGAACTTCAGGAAAACGCAATCAATATGGCAAAAGAGCATCCTGAGGACGTGGCTCTGCTCATCAGAACTTGGTTGATGGAGGAATAGTATGGAAAATCAGTTTGATTCGCCTGTTCTGAATTCCGAAGGCTTTGCTTTTGTTGCCGAAGGAATCGATAAACGTGTTCTTACCGGAAAAGAAAAAGCTGCAATGCTCATGGGAGAACTTTCAGGATATACAGAAGCCATCGTTCCGTATCTTACCACAAAAGAATTGAATGTCCTTAGAAAGACATTGAAGAAAATGGGAAAAAAAGTTGAGATTAATCGGGAGATAAAAATGCTTGAGGAAATCAACAGGTTCGGGCTTTCAAGAAAGATAAATTTCCCGAAACCTTCTCTTTTCAACAAGGCGATATATGCCAAGGAACACGAGGACAAAAAAAGCAAGGATTACCTGCACGGACTTTTCAGAAGTCCCGATGCCGTCGCCAACGTGCTTAGCGTTTGGCTAAAGGAGGACTGATATGGCAGAAGAAGCTGCTTCGGAATCTACAGCTCCAAAAAGCTCTCCCAAACCCGTACCGAAACCGGGAAGTTTGAAGCCCGTGTCATCGGGAAAGAAGGACAGAAAGGACTACAAGAGCCTTTCCGGAAGGCAGAAAGCTGCGATTTTTTTGGTCTCTCTTGGCTCTGACATATCTTCCGAGATAATGAAGCATCTTAGGGAGGACGAGGTTGAAACTCTGACGTTTGAGATTGCCCGTCTTGAGACTGTTGATGCGGAGTTCAAGGATGCGGTTCTTGAAGAATTCCAGGAGCTGATGAATGCCCAAAACTTCATCACGACAGGCGGCATCGACTATGCTCGGGAACTTTTGGAAAAATCTTTGGGAAGCCAAAAGGCCATCGACATAATAAACAGGCTTACTTCGAGCCTTCAGGTTCGTCCGTTCGATTTTATCCGAAGGACAGACCCCGCCCATCTTCTGAACTTTATTCAGCAGGAACATCCGCAGACTATAGCCCTTATCCTTGCGTATCTTGATCCGGGGAAGGCGGCTGTAATTCTTCAGAATCTTCCTGAGGAAATGCAGCCGGAAGTCTCCAAGCGTCTTGCGACGATGGACCGTACGTCTCCTGACGTATTGAGAGAAGTCGAGCGTGTTCTTGAGAAAAAACTTTCCACGCTTTCAAGCGAAGACTACACTGCGGCAGGCGGTGTCGAGTCCATTGTTGAGATATTGAACCTTGTAGACCGTTCTTCCGAGAAGGCCATCATCGAGTCGCTTGAAGAGGAAGATCCTGATTTGGCGGAAGAAATCAAAAAGCGAATGTTCGTGTTCGAGGACATTGTTATGCTGGACGACAGAGCGATTCAGAAGGTTCTTCGCGAAGTGGATACTCAGGAACTTTCAAAGGCGTTGAAATCCGTTGATACCGAGGTTCAGGACAAGATTTTCCGCAATATGTCAAAACGTGCCGCCAGCATGCTCAAAGAGGACATGGAATTCATGGGACCTGTAAGGCTCAAGGACGTTGAGGAAGCGCAGCAGAAAATCGTTTCTACAATCCGTCGCCTTGAGGATTCCGGCGAAATCGTCATCGCCCGTTCCGGTGAGGATGAACTTGTTCAGTAGGAACTTGATAAAAAGACCTTCTGTTTTTGGGACACTGCCTTTGTTGAAGGCTGGACTTTTAGGATTTGAGGACAGGCAAAAATGGCGCAGACCGTATTTAGACCAAACGAGGTAAAAGCGAAGCAGGGCGACAAGATTACCCTGAAGTTGATACATGACTACACTCCCGAACCCGAAGTTAGCGAGGTTAAGGAAGATGTTTACGAAGGTCCTACAGCGGAGGATTTACGTAAAGAGGCGGAAGCTTTCAGGGCGGGCTGGGAAATAGAAAAACAGCGTATGCTTGATGAGGCGCAAAACTCCGCTGACCAGATAGTTAAAAAGGCGGAGGAAGCGGCTTTTGAGGAAGTCCGCCGACAGTCTAACCAAGCACAAGTCATTAAAGCCGATGCCGAAAAGGAAGCCCAGGAGATAATCGCCAAGGCAAACAGCGATGCCCAGGACATAATAAATCATGCGCATGAAGAAGAAACTGCGATAAGGGAAAAGGCATCCGCCCAGGGGTTTGACGAGGGCAGGGAACAAGGCTATTCGGAAGGTCGCGAGGAATCCGAAAGGCTTGTAGAGCGTCTTCATAAGATTATAGAGTCCGTCATGCTTCGCCGGGAGGAAATCCTCAAGGACACTGAGCAGCAGATTGTGGATCTTGTTATTCTTATGACCCGTAAGATTGTGAAAATCATTTCGGAAAACCAGCGGGGTGTTGTGCTGAGCAATGTTCTTAGCGCGCTAAAAAAAGTGAAAACCAGAGGGGATGTTACAATCCGTGTGAATCTTGACGACTACAAGACGACAACCGAGCACAAAGCGGAGTTCATAAAGCGGGTGGAGAACGTTAAGGGAATCACCGTGCTTGAGGATTCTTCCGTGGACAAGGGCGGTTGCATCGTCGAAACGGACTTTGGAGCGATAGACGCAAGGATTGCAAGCCAACTTGGGGAACTTGAGAACAGAATTCTTGAGATTTCTCCGGTAAAACCCGTCGAAAAGAAAAACAAGATGCCTCAATCAGCTTCAGCAATAGCCGAAGCCAGGGTGAACGGCGAGATAGAGTAAAAGGAATGAGTCCATGGAAGAACTTTTACTCAAAGACAATTTCAATTTTTCAAAGTATATAGACACAATCGTAGACTACGATCCGATTCTTTACATAGGCTATGTGGTCGCCGTGAACGGACTTGATGTTACATCAAAAGGTCCGTGCGCACAAAAAGGCGAAATCTGTTCGATAAAACTTGACGACGGCTCCGAGATTATGGCGGAAGTTGTTGCGTTGCGCGAAGAATATGTAAAACTCACCGTATTCGGTCTGACGGATGGAATCGAAGTGGGATGCGAGGTTGTAGCTTCCGGAAAGCCTTTGCAGGTTCCGGTGGGCTGGTCTTTGCTTGGAAGGACCATCGATGCCACTGGAAAACCGTGCGATGGGCTTGGGGAAATAATTCCCGAATCTTACTATCCTGCTGTAAAGCCCGCTCCCGATGCGATGACAAAAAAAGAAATTAGCCGGCGCATAACTACGGGGGTGCGTGCCATCGACTCCATGCTTACGATAGGAAAAGGTCAGAGGATAGGCGTGTTCGCAGGTTCCGGTGTGGGAAAATCCACGCTTCTTTCTATGATTGCACGCAATACCGATGCGGACATAAATGTGATAGGTCTTATAGGGGAGCGAGGTCGCGAGGTACGTGATTTTATAGACAGAGACCTTGGACATGAAGGCATGAAACGCTCCGTTGTTGTTGTGGCAAGGGGCGACGAGCCTGCGATATCAAGGCTTCGTGCGGCGCAGGTATGCACAGCGATTGCCGAATATTTCAGGGATCAGGGAAAAGATGTCATGCTGATGATGGATAACGTAACCCGTTTTGCAAAAGCTCAGCGTGAGATAAGCGTCTCAAGCGGCGAAGTCCCGGCCCAGCGCGGCTATCCTCCTAGCGTTTTTGATTCGATTCCCAAACTTCTTGAGCGGACTGGCACGAACGCATTCGGAACAATCACTGCGATATATGCGGTTTTGGTTGACGGGGATGACATGAACGAACCTATCGCCGACACCGTTCGGGGAGTCCTTGACGGGCATATAATTCTTAGCCGCCGCCTTGCAGACAGTTTTCATTATCCTGCGATAGATATTCTTCAGTCCGTGAGCCGACTTTCAAAACGGGTCTCCGGAAAGAACACGCAGAAAGCCGTGGGAAAAATCCGAGAGTTGATGGCGGTCTACCGTAACAATTCCCAGATGATAAACGCAGGCATATATCAAAAAGGAACTTCCCCGGATATAGACGAAGCCATAGAAAACCACGACCCGATAGAGGCGTTCCTTAGGCAGGAGGAATATGAGCCATGCTCTATGGAAGACACGCTTAGCGGTCTTTCCGAGCTTTCGGGAATCGAGATTCCGTCCGACGAGTACGTGGAAGAGCCGTGCCGAGGAATGAAAAGCGCAGGTCAGATAGCGGATGAAAAGGCGCTCGGACTTCACGTCGACACTAACATTCCATCGGATTTGTAGGCGGATTTATGAGGGCGTTTTCATTCAGTCTTGGCGACGTTCTTGAATTCAGAAAATTCGAGCAGAAACAGGCGGAAATAGAACTTGGTAAAGCCCTCTCATCGGAAAACGAAATCCAGAAAAAACTGGACGCATTGGCTCTTCAGAAAATCACCGTTCAAAAAGACATCAGAGACTCAAAGGATTTTTCGGAAATAGCCGGAGCTTCTGCGTATTTTGACTTTATAAAACGAGAGAGCGAATCGCTTTTTGAAAAAATGGCTGAAGCCCGTCTTTTAACGGAAAAAAGGCGGGAAGAACTTAAACTTGCCATGCAGAAGGTGGATTCTCTTGAAAATCTTAAAGAAAACGAACTTTCCGAATACAAACGCATGGCGCTTAGCGAAGAGGACACGGAAAACGACGACATAGCGACATCTCGTATCGGGCTTTCGGAGGCCGGAGGATTCCAGCCTAATATTTGAATGCGCTTCCTCCTATGAACTCTCTTATTATGGAACGCGGCGGAACTGCCGTGGGGTCAATCGTCGCAAAATTATCCAAAAAACTCAAAAGTGTGCAGGCATCCACGTATTCGCTTTCGGTGGGTTTTACGCATCTTAAAAGCGGTTCTGCGTATATTTTAAGTACGCTTAGTTCGTAGTCGAGAGCCGTGTTCAAAATGGCGTCCGCATTGTTCTGGAACGGAAAAATGTGCTTTTCTTCGCCGTTCCTGACGCTAGGCCACATGGCTATTGTTCCTGCTGCCGATTTTCCCCGGAACTGGTAATCCCGAACAATCCGTCTTATAAGCCTGTTGTTGCTGGTTGATATTCTGTTGTGGTCGTCCAAGTTCAGCTGGGTGAGCGCAGAAAGATAAATCTTGAACTTCATGTCCTCTGGGATTTTGGGAGTAAGCCTTGGATTCAGTCCGTGGATTCCTTCCATTATTAGAATCTCGTTTTCCGCAAGCCTGAGTGTGTTTTTTTTCTCGAATGACTGCACTCCGGTCATAAAATTGTAGGTCGGAATTATTACTTCTTTTCCGTCAAGAAGGTCTACAAGTTCCTCGTTCAAAAGCTGAATGTCAAGAGCTTCAAGACATTCAAAGTCGAGATTCCCGTTCTCGTCTACAGGATTTCTGTCATGCCCCACGTAGAAACAGTCAAGCCCTATGATTTTGGGAACGTAACCCATCGCCTGAAGCTCAAGCGCAAGTTTTTTGCTTGTAGTGGTTTTTCCCGAACTTGAAGGACCTGCTATGAGAACTACGCGCGCCTTTTTCTTTTCTGCGATTTGGTCGGCTATGTCTGCAATGCATTTTTCCTGGAGAGTTTCCGTTATGTCTATGAAATCGTTTATTTTGCGCTCCACGATGAGCCTGTTCAGGTCTGCTACGGCTGTTACTCCGAGTCTTTTACCCCATGTCTTGTATTTACTGTAGATTTCAAACAGTTTTGGCTGGTCGCAGAATTCTTTAAGTTCATACGGATTTGTTGTCGAAGGAAATCGAAGAAGAAAGCCCTGCTCGTATTTCATAAGGCCGAATGTTTTTAGCATTCCTGTGGCTGGTGCAAGCGGACCGAAATACAGGTCGCAGTAATCTTTGATTGTGTTGACCTTTACCCGTGGCGGACATACGAATTCCAGCTGGTCCCGTGTTTTTATCTGTCCGCTTTTTTCAAAGACAGTCAAAGCCTGCTCGTAGGAAATGCAGTTTGTTTCAATCGGAATGTTTTCTTGAACCATGCTGCGCATTTTGCTTTCGATTGCGGAAACTGTGGACTCTTCGATTTCTTTTCCGTTTTCAAGCGTGTAGTAATATCCGTAGTCCAGCGAATGGCCGACAAGCAGCCTTGTCTCAGGATAGAGCGAATGGCTTGCCGCCGCCAAAAGGAGGCAAAGCGACCTTCGGTATACGTTCGCCCCTTCCTTGGAATCCATCATCACAGGCTGGATTTTCGAGTCGTATTTTATTTTTTTGTCGAGCGAATATATTTTGTTGTTTATTTTTACGGCAAGCACATTTTCCGGTTCAGAACTCAGCTCCTCAAGAAGCGCGCCCGCCTTTGTTCCGTGTTCGATTTCATCCGTTCTTCCGTCCGGAAATTGTATGGTAATATGGCTATGTTTCATCCTATTCTCCTGAAAATCACGTTCTGCATCCAAAAAGATGCAAGGTTCATTCTACAGTAAAAATCCTATATGGAAAATAAAATCATCGATAAAAAAAAATTCTAAAACCGAAGTTTTTACAAAAAGGATGAGATTTTGCTTTCCGAAATCCGGATTTTTTTGTGCGGAAAAAACGCAAGCATCAAAAAGCGGGAGGAGGGGTTACGATTTTAAAAGGAATTTTATAAAAATCACTTCAATTGCAAAAACTGGTTTTAAACGCTAGAATCCTTTTGATTTTTAAGGCGAAGGGGATATTCATGAAAAAGTATTCGAGCGGAAAAGTGCGGGAGGTCTATGACCTTGAGGACGGAAGGATGGTCATTGTTACGACGGATAGAATTTCCGCATTCGATGTGATTCTTCCGACTTTGATAAAGGACAAGGGAAAAGTTTTGAACGCTCTTTCCGAGTTTTGGTTCGGCTACACAAAAGACATTGTAAAAAATCATATGATTTCTTCGGATTTGAGCGATATGCCTGAAGAATTGCGTAAAAGCGAATACGAGGGACGCACGGTCCTTGTTAAAAAACTCAAGATGATTCCATATGAAGTAATCGTCCGGGGGTATATGTTCGGCTCGATGTTCGACGCATACAGAAAGGGCGAATCTTTTTTGGGCCATGCTTTTGAAAAAAAATACGAGCAGGCGGAACGGCTTTCCGAGCCGATTGTAACTCCGTCCACAAAGGAAGCGGAAGGGCATGACATAAACGTTACGCTTGAATATATGAAAAACGACATCGGAGAGGCTCTTGCTTCAAAGATTGAAAACGCCGCCCTGGCAGTGTACAAAAAGTGCTACGAACACGCCTACAAAAACGGAATAATCATAGCCGACACAAAATTCGAGTTCGGGCTTGATTCGGACGGAGAACTTGTTCTTGGAGACGAGGTTCTTACTCCAGATTCCAGCAGATTTTGGGATCTTTCAAAATACAAGGTCGGCACAAGCCCTGCCTCGTATGACAAACAGTTTGTCCGCGACTGGCTGAAGGAGAACAATCTTGCAGGAAAGAGCGACATAAAAGAAATCCCTTCCGACATAGCCCGTAGGACCTCGGAAATATACAAGGAATGTGAAAGAAAAATTTGCCGAACAGAAAATTGATTTTTTTTCACGAAAAATAAGGCTTTCTGCTTTTTTTTACGTCAGCTGCTCAAAAGAATAGCGCACAAGATTTTGGAACTGTTTTTTTAGTATGGCCGCATAGTTTTTCTTTTCTGCGGTTGCGTCAAAGGTTTCCGTGGCTTCCTTTATGAATCCTTCAATCTCGTTGTAGTCCAATGGAAGTTTTCTTCCAAGAAGGCGGTTTTCAAGCGATACGCAGCGGAACGCGAACGGTCCTGCGAAGGCTATGCGCAGTGCGGAGATTGTACTTTTTTCGCTTGTGGCAAGGAACGCAAATCCTGCCGAACGCGCCGTTATCCTGTTTTTGGGTCCCAGCCTGAAATATAGGCAAACGTCCCAGTCGTCAAGCGGGATTCTGATTGTAGTAAGGATTCTGTCTTCGGGGACTTCGTTGAAATTCTGGAAAGAGACGAACTTTGTCTCCGACTGGCTTTTCAGTTCCACCTGTGCGTCGAGGGCGAGAAGCGGCGCAAAAAGTCCGAGTTTCTGTTCCTTTGCGCATATGTTTCCGCCGATTGTCGCGATGTTCCGAACGAATGGGTTTGCCACCTGCGTTATCGCATCGTGCAGGATTTTAGGAATGTGCCGTTCTCCGATTTCTTTGAGTTCCGACAAAGTTACGCCTGGTCCGATTTCTATGTAGCGTTCGTGCTTTGATATTTCCCTGAATCTTGGAATCAGTGTGGTTGAGATTGATTTTTGGGGAAGATGCTCAAGATAGGTGCAACCGCCTATCACCTGGAGTCCGGCGATGGTCTTTTTTTGGTAGAAAAGTTCCTGTTCGTTCCTTGCAAAAAAGAATTTTGCTTCCGTTTCGTTGTTTTCTTTCATTTTAACCTTCCACCCGTTTCATGTGATATTCCACCGCATATAGAATTCCGTTTATGAGCGTGTCTTCGTCCGTGCAGCACGGACTTAGATGGCTTACTTCTTCATGGATTGTGTTCCTGTTCGGTTTTTCGGGCGAAAGGAGTATGGAGCGGGCCGCAAATATTTTTCCCGTGTCGCAGAATCCGCAGAGCTTTATTCCGGCTTTTGAAAATCCTTTCATGATGTCCTGATATTCTTCGGTTTTGCGGAAACTTTCCAGTGTCTGAATGTTCCGGTTTACGGCAAGGCTTACAGGAACTTTGCACGACGGGACGGGCTTTCCGTCAAGAAGCACAGTGCATGAACCGCACATTCCTTTTTCGCAGCCGTGCTTTGTGCTGTAGAGTTTGTTTTTTCGAAGGACTGAAAGAAGCGGAGTGTCCGCATCGTCCAGCAGCATAACTTTGTTTCCGTTAAGAACCACAGGGATGTTCATTTTTTGTCCTCCGGGATTTGTGTTTCGGCTGTTTCGTTTATGTTTTCGGTTTCGCTTTTGTTCTCGCTTTTTTGAGCCGAGCTTTTTTCGCCTTGCATTTCCGTATTTTTTTCTTTTTCGGCAGTGGTTTTCTCTTTTTCGTTTTCCGTTTTTCCGTCTTTATTGTTGGAACATTCAAAAATCTCTTCGTCCGTGCATGGAATCGAAGGAATCGTGCAGTCGGTTGCCTGCGAAAGCGCGGCGGCGAACGCTCCGGGAATCAGGTTGTGTATCAAAGAGCCAATCTGGCACGGAGGATTTTGGGATTGCACGAAAAATATGTTTGTGGATTCGGAAAGCAGGGTGTCGTCTTCAACAAGGTCTTCCATTTCTTGGCGGATTGCAAGACGTACTGCGTTTTCCGCCGCCTTCATCGAAAAGATTTCACCGCAGTCTATGGCGACCCATATTCCCTTGATTTTTATTTTGTATGTGTACGGGTTCAGTTCTATTTCCATGATTGCGCAGCCGAAGGACGTGGCGTAAAACGGAGAACCTGAAAACTTCTGAGCGTCGAAGGATTTTTTTATCGTGCTTGTGGTGGATTTTTTTGCCGTTATCGGAAGCGGAACTTTGAATCGTTTTTTCTGGATGTCAAGGCAGCATTTTCTAAGAAGCGATGTCATTATACTTATGTTGCTTGAAAAACCTTCGGGAAAAGGGGATTGCGCTTCATCTTCGGCGTTCGTTTCTATGCGAATCATGCTCTGCTCTATTTCAAGGAGTTTAGACGCGATGTTTTTCCATATGCTCTCTATCGAATCTGACGGAGCTGGCGCTGTTATCGTAAGGTTTCCGTCATAGCCCAGCGTGATTTCCATCTTCTGCTGGTAGTTTTCGAACGTCGAGCCAAGGAAGAATGCTCCGTCAAGTCCGCTTGAAAGTCCTATTCCCCGTCTTGCAAGCGAAAAGAACACCGGCTCGTCTTTTTCAGGATTTTGTGTTGAATTCAGGTTGTACGAAGAATATTTACGAGCGAAGTCGCTTCTTTCTGTGATGGCGTTTATGGACTCTTTCCATTTCAGTCCTTTGAACGTGAAAATTGCGTCTTCATTTTGCGTGTTCATAATCTTTATTTCGTCCGGAAGGATTCCGCTTTTTTTTGCGACAAGATGCATATGCCCTTCGATTGCAAAATATGACGCCGCATCAAGTTTTTCGGCGGAGATTGACGTGGGGGGGAGCGGGGAAGAGACTATGTTCGTTTCAACCGATATGTGCTTTGCCGAATACATATTTATGAACGCTACCGTAAGCCTGTCCGCTATTTCGCTTGCAAACGGATTTTGGTAGCCTGCGTCGGCGGTTATGCGTGCTTTTATCGCAAGAAGTTCGCCGTTCTCGTTTGAGGCTGTCCGTATTGCGACATGGGTTTCAAGCCCGTTTTTCATGAATATCCGCTGCTCTTCCCTTGAAAGAAGAAGTTTCACGCTTTTCCCTGAAAGATAAGAAGCTACGGCGACCTGGCATGAAAGGAGTGCGGATCTCCATGAGCCGTTCATGTTCTTTGTCTGGTTTTGGGTTTTCCGGATTTCTATTTTTTTTTCGCTTAGACCAAGAACGTCGGCGACGCATTTTTTAAGGTGGCTTGTCCATTGCGTGGGGCTGTATACGGCTAGGCTTCCTCCTTCGCTGGAAACAAATGCTCCCGAAGGCTCAATCCAGTACGGCGGAATTTCTCTGTATGTCCAGGAACTTTTAATGTCATGCGGAAAATCTTTAAAGAATGTCTCTTCGTTTTTTTCGTCCGAGGCTTCCACCGTTTCGTAAAAGCCTTTTTTAACCGTTCTTGACGAAAGGAGCGTTCTTGTCTTTGTAAGAACTTCTTTTTCTTCTTGGGTGAGTTCTCCTTCTGTGTGGAGCGAAAAATCAAAGCTTATCTGGATTTTTTTTGCCCATCTTCTTGTGCTTTTTATGTCAGGTCCGACAATGATTCCGACGGGTTCTCCTTCGTAATGCACTTCGTCCGTGCAGAACACGTTCGTCATTGTGGAGAATGTTTTTACCGTGTTGCTTCCAGGAATTTCCCGCGCGGTGTACAGTGTGTAGTCTTCCGGCAGCATCGAGGAGTCTATGTTCGTGATTCTTCCGGACGAGCGGGGGCTTCTTACCAAAGCGCCGTAGAGCATTCCGTTTTTGCTAAGATCTCTTAAATATTCGTCTTCGGCTATGGCTTTAGCTTTCTTTGATTTTGCCGCCGGTTTGTTTTCAGATTTAGACATGATTTTCCTTTCCTGTACGGATTACTGCGTCCACAACTTCATCTATCATTTTATCCGTCATATCGGGCCATAGAGGAAGCGATATTGTGTTTCGGTAATTGTTCTCTGCGTTCGGATAATTTTCTTTTGTGAAATCCGGATTCAAGGCTCTCCAGTACGAAAAATGGAAAAGCGGTATGAAATGGACTGAAATTCCTATTCCTTTTTTCTGGAGTTCCCTTGCAAAATCGTCTCTTCCAATCCTTAGGGTTTCGGGATTAATCCTTATGAGGTAAAGATGCCATGCGTTTCCCTCTCCGTCAGGCGGAAGCCTTATAAAATCCAGATTCTTGAATTCCCTGTTGTATTTTTCTACAATCCGCTTTCTTTTTTCAAAAAACAGTTCCGCTTTTTTAAGCTGGCATACACCTATAGCCGAAAGCACGTCGGGAAGATTGAATTTGTATCCGGGAGCCACTATGTCGTATTCCCAGCTTGCCTTTGGAGATGTGTATCTGTCCCAGGTTTCTCTGTCCATTCCGTGAAGGCGCATTGTCTTCATTCGTTTTAGGACTTCCGGATTTCGGCATGAGACCATTCCGCCTTCCGCCGTTGTGATTGTCTTTGTTACATAGAACGAAAACACACCGGCATCTCCAATCGTTCCTGCATAGCCTATGGGTGTCGGGGAAGGAAAAGAGTGCGCCGCATCTTCTATGACTTTCACGCCGTATTCCCTTGCGATGTCCATTATTTTTTTCATGTTGCAAAGGTTTCCCGCTATGTGGACGGGAACTATAGCCGCGACCTTGTTTTTGGTTTTCCTGTCGTTTTCAAGGATTTCACGGATTTTTTCCGTGTCTATGCTGTACGAATCCTTTTCCGTGTCCGCAAAAAGCACTTCTGCCCCAAGATGAACGGCGGAACTTGCCGTGGAAACGAATGTGTAAGGCGTTGTTATAACTGCTTTTCCATGCCCAACTCCCAGAGCTTCCATCGCAAGAATCATTCCGCTGGTGTTGGAATTTACGGCAAGGCTTTCGACTTTTCTTGTGTCAAGACCGAGTGTTTTTCTGTTTTCTTCCATTTCGGAAGAGCCGTTCATAAAATCGGAAAAATCCTTTTCGAATTCCAGACTGTGTTTTCCGGTAGTAAGCCAGCCGCTTCTCATTACTTCAAGGACGGCGTCTTCTTCTTCCTTTGAAATCGAAGGGCGTGAAAACGGAACTGAAAGAGAATCTTTGTCGCTCATTTTGCCTCCTTATTTCTGATGCGTTCTTTCCATTGCTGGAAATTCAGCCAGCAAAATCCGTAAAAGCGCTTCTTTGTTTCTGTACATGGAAGAAGAATCTTTTTCGAAAACGCATATGGGCTTCAGTTTTTCAAGAAGAGAATCAAGGTGTTCCGCCGAAAATTCTTGATTCTTCAGTTTTAGAATCTTTGGATAGTCGGTGGGTTTCGCCTCTTCTTCTTTTAGCCAAAGCGGTTCAAAATCCCTTTCGCCCTTTCTTTTTCCTATTATTTTTATGTCTATGTCTCTGTACGGTTCAAGTCCGCTGAATTTTATTATCTGCTTTGCAAGTTCGATTATCTTTATCGGTTCTCCCATGTCAAGCAGGTAACTTTCGGCGTTAGAGCCTACGCCTCCTGTCTGAAGGACAAGCGAGCACGCTTCGGGAATCGTCATGAAAAAGCGTTCCATTTTTTCCGACGTTACGGTTACAGGTCCGCCTGTTTTTATCTGTTCCATAAAAAGAGGAAGAATCGAGCCTCTTGAGCCAAGCACGTTACCGAACCTTACGAACATGAATTTTTTATCTTCGCCGGCTTTTCTTGCAGCATCAAGAACCAGTTTTTCGCATATTGTTTTTGACGCACCATATACGCTTTCCGGATTTACAGCCTTGTCCGTGGAAATAAGGACAAAGCGCATGACTCCGTGTTTTATCGATGAATCCAAAATGTTTTTTGTGCCGAACACGTTGTTTGCGATTGCAGCCACAGGATTTTCTTCCATCATCGGAACGTGCTTGTATGCGGCGCAATGAAAAATCACGTCGCATTTTGTCTGTTCGATTATATAGTCGGTGTAAGCCCTGTCGGTCATGTCGCCTATTATGGGAACGATTGTAGCCTTTTCGCCAACGCCTTCTTCCTGCAAAAGCCTGAGTTCCCTGTCTATTTGATAGATGGAATTTTCACCGTGCCCGAAAAGATAAAGGCGTTCTGCGCCGCCTGACAAAAGCTGCCTTGAAAGCTCTGAGCCTATGGAGCCTCCCGCTCCGGTTATCATCACACGTTTTCCCCTGAGGTATGAAAGGCTTTCTTTTAGCGAAATCGTTACGGGGGTTCTTCCAAGTATGTCAAGCGGATCTATGTCCCTGGTCTGAACCAAATGTGCGCTTCCGTTCACGACTTGGCTTATTCCCGGAAGAATCTTTATCTTTGCTACACCAGCATCTTTTAAGACTTCGTATATTTTTCTTGTCTTTTCGACGGGTGCGCTCGGAATCGCTATTATGGCTTCGTCCTGCTTTTTGAACCTGAGAAGGGAAGCCACTTCGGCGATAGGTCCTAAAATTGGAATTCCGTCTATTTTCTTTCCGATGAGGTTTCTGTCGTCGTCCAAAAAAGCCTTCACCGAACCGAAAATCTTTTTTCTTTTTATGTCGTCGGCAATTGTTTGCCCCGCAAATCCAGCGCCTATTATGTAAAGACGTTTATCTTCGTTCATTATATGCCTTGTCCTTTTTGTAGAAATAGATTATACAACAAAATGCGATGTTTGTTTAACCGATTTTATATAAGACGGCAGCTTTGCATAAAATCTGTTGACTAATTCTAAGCCCGGATGTATTATACCCCAGTACATTTTAATTGCCTTTTTAAGATGGACTCGTCGATGACGGGTCTTTTTTATTGCATGGAAAGTTGAATGTAAGGAGAATTGATTTGGAGTACATTCCTCTTGATTCGCAAAAATTCTACGGCGACTGCGCACCTTTGGTCGAGGCATTGGGCTGTCATCTTGTTGAATTGAAGATTGGCTCGCTCGGCTCTGCTAAAAAGATAAGCGTTGTGATTGCGTCCAAGGATTTGTCAAAAGGGCTGAGCATTGACGATTGTGCGAAAGTCCATCATGCGCTGCTTCCTCGTCTTGAGGCGCTTCTTGGAACGGACGACACTTATATGGAACTTACAAGTCCGGGGCTGGACAGAAACATAAAGAATGCGGCGGAATTTGCGTTCTTTGTCGGAAGGGAGATTAGAGTTTGGGACAAAACTGTCTCGGATTGGGTGCAAGGCATTCTCAAATCCGCTGACGAAAAATCGGTTACTTTGGAAAGGGACGGCGAAGAATCGAACGTTCTTTTTGAGAATATCGCAAAAGCAAAATTCATACATTTGTAATTTTAGGACGGCATGACATGGCTAAGAACAAAAAAGAACCCGAACCGGGTATGGCAGAACTCATAAGCGCTCTGATTGAAGAAAAAGGCTATTCCGTTGAGTCTGTGAAGCAGACATTGGAAGGCGCTTTGAAAGCGGCGTACAAGAGTACATACGGAACTTCGGACAATGCGATTGTAAAATTTTCGGATGATATGTCCGATGTTTCCATATATTCAAGGAAAATTGTTGTTGACGGAGTTTATGATCCTGTAACGGAGATAGAACTTGAGGAAGCCAGGGAACTTTCCGACGACGTTGAGATTGGAGACGAGATTGACATTCTTGAAGACCCCAAAACCTTTGACAGGACGGCGATTTCTACCGGAAAGCAGACTGCCCATCAGGGCTTGAACGAAACGATAAAAGATTCGTTGTTCAATCAGTACAAGGACAAAATCGGCGAGATGATAAACGGATATTACCAGCGAGAAAGGAACGGAAACATCTACGTAGACCTTGGAAATGCAGGACGGCTTGAAGGTCTTCTTCCGAAAAAATACCAGTCTCCAAGAGAAAATTACGACCAGGGCGACAAGATACGGGCAATCATCACGGAACTTAAAAAGACCAATTCTGGTCTGCAGATAGTTCTTTCAAGAAGTTCTCCCAGGCTTGTTGAAATCGCGATGGAAATGGAAGTTCCGGAGATTGGCGAAGGAACTGTAAAAATTGAAAAATGCGTCCGGGAGGCTGGCTACAGGACAAAGATGGCGGTATCCACGCTGAGGGACGAAATCGATCCTGTAGGCGCGTGCGTCGGAAAGAACGGACTTCGCATTCAGAATGTGATTCGGGAACTTTTGGGAGAGAAGATAGATGTTCTTCGCTACGACCCCGATCCGCTTGCTTTCATACAGAACGCTCTTTCTCCGGCAAAGGTGAACAGGGTTGTAATCCTTGACGCTGAAAAGAAAGAGGCGCTTGCGATTGTTGACGACGAACAGTTCAGTCTTGCCATCGGAAAGCAGGGACAGAACGTTCGTCTTGCAAACAGGCTTTGCGACTGGAACATAGACGTAAAAACCGAGGAGCAGTGCGCTGGAATGGATTTCAGTTCAAAGGCTACAACGATGGCTGCAAGAAGTCTTTTCAGCGACGATGTTTCAGAAGAGCAGGAATCCATTTACACAGTTTCGGAACTTCCCGGAATAAAAGAGAATGTTGCTGTTGCGCTCAAAAATGCTGGAATCGAAGATATAGTTCAGTTCATAGATTCCTACGATTCTCTTGATGTCGAAGGTGTTACAAAAGAGGAACTTGAGGAAGTCTATGCTCTTATAAAAGAAAATGTTGATATCGTCGAAGAAGAGCCGGAAGAAGAAGGCTCACAGATAGAAGAGCCGCAGGCTGAAGTCGAAGAAGAAAAATATTGCTGCCCGGAATGTGGGGCTGAGATTACGCTTGATATGACACATTGTCCTAAGTGTGGTGTTGAGTTTGAATTTACAGAGGACGAGGAATAGGGTATTTTATGGCTGAAGAATCAGAGAAAAAGCCGGAGTTTGTAGTTCACAAAAAGCGTCCCGAACCTGTGTCGCAACCGCAAGTATCCGATGCGGGCGGCTCAGGAAAGAAAAAGGTAGTAGTTAAGAAAAAGAGCGCCTTGGGTGCAAAGCAAAATGTTTCTCAGGGAGATTCCCAGAAGACTTTGCCCGTAAAAAGAGTCGTTAAGATTGTTGCAAAGAATCCGGAGCAGAAGCCGGAAACTCCCGTAAAGCAAGCGGAAAAGTCGCCTTTGCCAAAGTCTTCTTTCAAAACCGAAAATACGGGAACTAAAGAACGCTCGCAACGCCGGCCGATGGTGCTTGATTCAGCCCGTCCGAACGTAAAGGCGGGAAATCTTTCGTCTGATTATACAAGGCGTGACAGAAACGGCTATGGCGGTGGTTTCAGGAAAGGCGGCTCAGATTTTCGCCAGTCCAGGGACGGTTCCGGATTTACGGGAACGCAGGCTCGCCAAAGTTACCAACAGAACCGAGACAGGGATTCCTCTTCCAAGGGCGGCTATCAAGGTCGGAACAACCAGGGGCCTTTCCAGAGACGCGACGGTCAGGGTGGCGGCTCTTTCCAGAGGCGAGACGGACAAGGCGGATATAGACAGGGAGGTCAGCGCTTCGGCGGAAACGGCGGCGGTTTCAGGCAAGGTCCTTCGGGAGGCTCGCAAGGCTCGTTGCCTCCTATGATGCAGCAGGGTAGAACCCCTCCCAAAAAGACCTTCAAAGGGAAAAAGCAGGTTTATACCCGAAAAGACGAAGAGCAGTACGACGACAATCTTTTTGAGTCCAAAAAGAAAAGCGAGACACCGGCTTCGGTTGTTCCAAAGTCCATAGAAATAATGGAGACAATCTCTATTTCGGATTTGGCAAGGAAGATGAACCTGAAAGCGTCCGAAATAATCGGAAAACTTTTCTCGAATTACGGTCAGATGGTAACGATAAATCAGTCCATAGACCATGAGACGGCGGAACTTCTTGCCGGAGAATACAGCTGCGAGGTAAAACTTGTCTCCCTTTACGACGAGACAGTCATCGAAGGGGACAAAGATATCGAAGAGAATATGCTTTCAAGGCCGCCTATAGTAACGGTGATGGGACACGTAGACCACGGTAAGACAAAGACCTTGGACGCCATCCGTAACGCACACGTTGCCGAAGGCGAGGCTGGCGGAATAACGCAGTCTATCGGCGCATATTCTGTAAAGACAGACAAAGGCTCTATCACGTTCCTTGACACTCCGGGACACGAAGCGTTCACCATGATGAGGGCTAGAGGCGCGCAGGTTACTGACATTGTTGTCCTTGTTGTGGCAGCAGACGATGGGGTTATGCCTCAGACGCTGGAAGCGATAGCCCACGCAAAGGACGCAAAAGTTCCGATAATAGTCGCCGTGAACAAAATCGATAAGCCCGAGGCTAACCCGGACAGGGTAAAGACTCAGCTTTCGGAGCATGGACTTGCTCCTGAGGAATGGGGCGGCGACACTCAGTACGTTTCCATTTCGGCCAAGCAGAAACTCGGAATAGACGACCTTTTGGATGCAATCCTTTTGCAGGCTGAAATCCTTGAACTTAGGGCGACTTACGATTGCCGTGCGGAAGGAAAGATTCTTGAAAGCCGCATAGACCAGGGACGGGGAGTTGTTTCTTCCGTAATAGTCCAGCGGGGAACGCTGAAGCAGGGGGATGCGTTCGTCGCAGGCATATACAACGGAAAAGTTCGTGCAATGTTCGATGACAGGGGACATAGAATTCGTGAGGCGGGTCCTTCCACTCCTGTTGAAGTTCTTGGAATGGAAGAGATGCCAAACGCAGGAGATCCTTTCCAGGTTACTGAAAGCGAAAAAGAGGCGCGCGCGATTTCTTCAAAACGACAGGAACTTAAACGTTTTGAGGACGCTAAGGCTGTAAAGAAAGTTACACTCGATAACCTTTATTCAACAATCGAGCAGAACGAAATCAAGGAATTCAAGGTCATCATAAAGGCTGACCTCCAGGGTTCTGCGGAAGCGTTGAAGTCAAGCCTTGAAAAACTTTCAACAAAAGACATAAGGCTTTCGGTAATCCATTCATCGGCAGGAGCGATAAACGAATCCGATGTAGTTCTTGCCTCCGCCGATTCCAACGCAATCATAATCGGCTTCAACGTGCGTCCTACTCCAAAGGCAAAAGCCCTTGCCGAGCAGGAAAAAGTTGAAATCAGAAAATACAACATAATATACAAGTGCGTCGAAGAAATAGAAGCGGCGATGGAAGGAATGTTGAAACCCGACACAAAAGAGCAGACAATCGGTGCTGTGGAAGTCAGGGACACGTTCAAAGTTCCGAAAATCGGTCTTATCGCAGGCTGCTATGTTACAGACGGCGTTGTAAAGCGCAACGCCATGGTAAACCTTGTGCGGGACGGAATCGTAAAGTTCACCGGAAAGATTTCTTCGCTGAAGCGTTTCAAGGACGACGCGAAGGAAGTCGCCACTGGTTTTGAATGTGGAATAGGGCTTGAAAACTGGCAGGACATTCAGGTCGGAGACCATCTTGAAGTGTTCGAATACGTAGAAGTCGCACGAAAACTTGGCGACGAACTGAAAGACGAAAGGGCTGAAAACGAAAGGAAGGCCGCCGAAGCTGCCGCGAAGGCAATCGCTGACGCTGAGGCGGAAAAAGCCCTTGAGGCTGAATCCATCGCCAAAGAAAAAGCCAAGGCAAAGGCAAAAAAAGCCGCAAAGCCTAAGGATTTGGGAACTCAATATCCGGGGAAAGAGGAATAATGGGGCAGTACAGAATTCAGCGTCTGAACTCCCAGCTCAGGGACGAAATATCGAAACTTCTCCTTCATGAAGACATTCGAGACCCAAGGGTTTCCTCGTTCCTTTCGATAAACAGAGTGGAAATCACTTCGGATTTGTCTTATGCCAAGGTTTTTGTGTCAAGTTTTCTTCCCGATGCCCAGCTTCAAAAAGGCGTGGACGGACTAAACAGCGCAAGCGGCTTTATACAGGGGCAGATTGCAAAAAAACTCCGCATATATCAGTTTCCGAAACTAAGTTTTTTTGTGGACGGAGGCATGAAGGACGGCTTCAAGATGGTAAGAAAACTTACGGCTCTTGAAGAGGAATCCAAAAAGTGGGAAAAAGAACATCCCGAGATTTCCGTGGATGTACAAAAACCTGATGCAGAATAAGATAGTCCTTTTTGCAAAGCAACCGGGAAAGACAAGTTTTTCTTCCCTGTTCACGATAAAAAAAGCGCTCGGAACGAACAAGGTGGGGCATACTGGAACTTTGGACAGTTTTGCCGAGGGGCTTCTGGTGGTCTGCACCGGAAACCTTACACGCCTTGCAGGAAGAATCACGTATTTTGACAAGAAGTACAGCGCGGTGATTTCGTTCGGCGAGGAAACTGATACATTGGAATGTACCGGGCGGACGGTAAAAACCGCGCCTCTTCCTAAAAAAGAGGCTGTCGTTCAGGCAGTTGAAAATTTCTCCAAAACATATCTTCAAGTTCCGCCTGTTTTCAGTGCGATTCACGTTGGCGGAAAAAGGGCGAGCGAGCAGGCACGAGAAGGAAAAGATGTAGAAATCCCTTCACGTAAGGTTACTGTCTTTTCGTCGAATATCAAGGATTATCTTTTTAGCGATGAAGGGCTTGTAAAGGCTATACTTGTCGATTTTTACGTGTCAAAGGGAACTTACATAAGGGCTCTTGCAAGGGACATAGGCAATTTTTGCGGAAGCGCAGCCCATCTTTCAGCTCTTGTAAGGACTAAGGTAGGAAACTTTTCCCTTGAGGATGCGGCAGGTTTTTCGCTTCTTGAAGAGTTCACGATAGAAAACGCGCTTAAACTTTCCGAAAGGCTTAAAAATCAGGCGGATTTTTCATTGAACGAGAAGGAAGATCTGCGTCTTAAAAATGAAGTGATTGAAAAGTCTGTCCCGATGACTCCCACGCTTTCAAAGATGTGCGGATTCGGCTTTCTTAGGCTCACGGACGAAGGAAAAGATTCGTTTTTACACGGAAAAAAACTTTCTTCAAAAATGTTTTTATCATCTCCGTTTGACGAAAGGGGGAACTCTTTTATGGTGTTCACCGGTAAAGATGAGTTTGTAGGCGTTCTGCAGAAAGAAAGCGGAGGATTTTTAAAATACGGCTTTGTCGTGCATAAAAACGACTGATTTTTATTTTTTACTCTTGCTTTTTTTCAAATCCCGATAAACAGAACTGTGAAAAGCGGACAGAAAAGTCCGAGCCTCTTTTAAGCGAACTCTGCTATGCAGTCTATCTCGCCGCCTTTTTTCATGTCATTGCATACGGGTTTTAATATCCGGACTTTTACAATATCGCCTTGTTTTAGCAAAGAATTTTGAGGCTTTCCCAATATTTCGCAATGAAGAAAATTTTCCGTTACGGCATGGAAGATTTTTCCTTTTTCGGCTGTGTAGAACACGTTTTTTTTTACGTTTTCAAGGATTGCGTCAAAGACTTTTCCGCTGCAGGATTCTATGTATTTTTTCTTGTTTTCGCTTGCCCATGCAGAAAGTATTGCCGCCCTCTTTGAACTTTTTTCCGAAGAAACCTGATTTTTCATGTTCATTGCGGCAGTTTTTGGTCTTGCGCTGAACGGAAATACATGAACCCATGAAAAATCGCATTTTTTACACAGTTCAAGGGTGGCATCAAAATCCTCGTCCGTTTCTCCCGGAAAACCAGTTATTATGTCGCACGCCAAAAAAGCATCTTTTTTTGCATTTCTTAGCATTGCACAGGCTTTTTCCATGTCGCATGGTCTGTACGGTCTGCACATCGCCTTCAGGATTTTTTCGCTTCCGCTTTGAATCGACATGTGGAAATGCGGCCTAACCCGTTTGTTTTTTATGACCTCGCAGAAATATTCGTCAACTATGTCGGGATAAAGGCTTGAGATTCGAAACGAAATGTTTTTTGTGTTTTTAATGCACAGCTGAAGAAGATGGGGAAAATCTATGTAATCTCCGTTGTAAAAGCCTTTGTACTGGGCTATGTTCACCGTGGTGAAAACGACTTCGTTCTGTCCCGCTTTTTCAAGAAGTTTTATTCTTTCAAGCACGACGGCTGCGTCAAGCGACACGGAACGGCCTCGCGCCGAATGGATTGCGCAGTATGAGCATGAAAAGTCGCAGCCGTCTTGAATCTTTATCGAAGCTCTGGAGTGATTCAAGAATGAATCTGTAGACAGGCTGAACGCATCCTCGCTGTAGCCCTTGTTTTTCTGTGGAGCGAGGAACAGTTTTTCCCGTAAAAGCGAAGCGAAACTTATTGCGTCGAAGGAGTTTTCTTCCAACGCTTTTTTTAGTTCCGCCGAAACGCCCAGCAGCCTGTTTTTCATCTGTCCGGGAAGGCAGGCTATTCTTTTGTCCATCGCATTTATGTCATCCTTTGAAAGCTGCGCATAGCAGCCTGTAACCACCACGCAACACGATGGAAGTTTTTCAAGGATAAGCCTGATTATCCGTCTGTCTTTTTGTTCAGCTTTTTGGGTAACCGCACACGTGTTTATTACGCAAAGATATGTGCCGTCGTCTTTAGGGGTTTTTGCCGTGAACGGCGACATCGAAACGGAATAGCCGTTGTCGGAAAAAAAACGGGCTGCGCTTTCGCTTTCTATCTGGTTCAGTCTGCAGCCTATAGTCTCAAAGTGTATGTCCATCAGGATTTAGGAGCTACTGAAGTTTTTCAGAAACTCTTGTCCGACCTCTGTTCGCTTCCAATGACGACGGATTTAAGTGCAAGGCTTCATCGTATGCTTCCACCGCCTGATAATAATTTTGCGCCATCTCTCTTGCGTATCCAAGCCTAAGCCACCAGTGTTCAAGGAGCGGCTCTTTTTTTACAGCCGCCGTGAGTGCAATGTCGGCATGCTGATAGCGTGTCTGACGGATGTATATTTCGCCCATAAAATAATAGGCTGTTCCCACACGGCTTCCGCTTTCGGGGGCGCTTGCCACATATTTTTGGAACTGCTCCATTGCGCCGTTGTTTTTTCCAAGATAGTACCGAGCTTCTCCCAAAATTTCGACGAGCCTTAAATCGTATGGACTTACTTTTAGTCCGTCGTTAGCCCGCTGTTCCGCCTCCGAATATTGCCTGTTTTTTACGAGAGACCAGCACATGACCACATAGGACTCAACCCTGTCGGGATTGTCGGAAATTTCCTCTTCGCATACGGAAATCGCTTCCGAATATCTTCCGTTCTGATAGAGAATCAGCGCATCCTGCTTTACCGCCTGTGAAAAAGCAGGAAAAAACTGAAGAAAAAGGGACAAAAACAAAAATGCCTTGAATGATTTTACGTATCTTTTCATTTGAAACCCGCTTTGTAAACTCAGTCTTCTTTTTTCATGACGCAACGACCAGTAAAAGTGCTTCCCGGTTCAAGGACTACCTGACTTGCGGTTATGTCGCCGTCAAGCACACCCGACGACGAAACGAACACCATGTTTTTTGCGGTAACATTTCCGTGGACTTTTCCCTTCACAAGGATGCGGACAGCGTTTATGTCTGCGTTCACCAAAGCTTCGGTATCCACAACAAGATCGCTTGTGGCGTCAATCCTTCCGTTTACAGTTCCCCTTATCATGAAAGGCTTCACGAATTTTATGTTTCCGGTGAATTTTATGCCATGCTCAATCACCGTATCGAAGGATTCGTCTTCTATGTCAAAAAAATCTGTTTCCTTTACATCGAACATTCTGCCATTCTACCTTATGAACAACGGTAAAGTCAACGCAAGGGTAGCGGACGGGCTATCCGCCCAGCTGCTGATAGCCGCATTTTCCCACATAATCCCTAACGCAAAAAAAAATCATTCTACTCGGACTTCCTAGGTGTTTTTTTTATCCGAAAAACTTGATAAAATCATCCGGAGGTTTATATGATAGACATACGTTTTGAGGATTTGCGTTCTGCCGCCTACGATGACGGAAAATTCATAGGCGAGTGCTGTTTCTCTGTGGAAAAAAATACTTGGACTTTGTTCCACACGGAAGTCGATCCTTCGTACGGCGGACAAGGAATCGCCAAGCGTCTTTTGAAATCGGTTGTGGAAAATGCCGCAAGTCAAGGGGCAAAGATAAAACCGGTCTGTTCCTATGTTGTAAAGGAATTTCAAAGGCATCCTGAAGAATATGAGCCAGTTCTTTCATCGGATTGAAAAAGAAATTCCGATGGAGTAGAATGCCTTCATGAAAAAAAAATCTTTACCTGGCTCGCTAAATGGCGTTCATGTTCATTTTGTGGGCATAAAAGGGACGGGAATGGTGGCTCTTGTCGAGATTTTCCATCACAACGGTGCTGTCGTTACTGGAAGCGATGTTTCCGAAAGGTTTTACACTGACAGCATAATCGAAAATCTTGGGCTGCAGGCTTTGCCGTTCAGCGAAAAAAACATAACCGACGAAATCCAGCTTGTGATTTATTCTTCGGCATACAAGACCGACTCAAACCCTGACCTCAAAGAGGCTTTGAGGCGAGGACTTCCGTGCCTTTTGTACACCGAAGCGCTAGGACTTTGCTCGTCTAAGTTTTATTCATGCGGCATTTCGGGAGTGCACGGAAAAACAAGCACCACAGGAATCGCTGGAACTGTTTTGAAGGAACTGGACCTTCCTTCCCAGGTGCTTGCGGGAAGCGTCATAAATTCGTTCGGCGGTTCTTGCACTTACACTAGCCCGTTGGTTAAAAACGGCTTTTCCGAAGAAAATGGCATTTTCGTCGCCGAAACTTGCGAATACCAAAGGCACTTCATGTCGTTCGAGCCTAAAAAAATCGTTCTTACTAGCGTCGAAAGCGACCATCAGGATTTTTATCCTACATATGAAGCCATAAGGGATGCGTTTGTGGATTATGCGTGCAAGCTCCCTGAAAATGGAAGCCTTATCTATTGCGCGGACGACAGAGGCGCTTTGGACGTGGCGGAAATCGTAAAAAATCGCCGGAGCGACATAAAGTTGATTCCATACGGAAAAAACGCAAGTGGAGACTACAGGATAGTCGGGGAATCGGTAGCCGGAGAAAAAAATTCTTTTTCTGTTTCAATGTTTGACGGCGAAAGCGGAAAATATCCCTTGTTCGACTTGAATGTTCCCGGCCATCACGAAGTTTTGGATGCATGTGCGGCAGTCGCTCTTTGCTGCGAACTTTTGAAGACGTTCGGAAAAAATCCGCACGATTATTTTGAAAGAATAAAAAAAGGGCTTTCGAATTTTACGGGCGGAAAAAGGCGCAGCGAAATTGTGGGACGCATTCGTCTTTCAAAGGGAGATGCTCTGTTCATCGATGACTATGCCCATCATCCCACTGCGATAAAGACAACTCTTGAAGGATACAAAAAATTCTACGGCGGAAGAAAAATCATCGTCGATTTTATGAGCCACACGTATTCAAGGACGCAGGCGTTGCTCGATGATTTTGCTTCCTGTTTTTCTAAGGCGGATTCCTTGATTCTCCATAAAATATACAGTTCCGCCCGTGAAAATCCTTCCGATTTTGCTATAAACGGAAGGACGCTTTTTGAAAAGGCAAAGACGCATTCAAAAGATGTGCATTATTTTGAAGAGGTCATGGACGCAAAAGATTTTGTGATTGCTGAACTGAACCGAACTCTTCCCGATGAATATCCGGACGGCTACCTTTTTGTTACGATGGGCGCAGGCGACAACTGGAAGCTTGGCGTTGAAGTCTTGTGCGAACTTAAAAAAAAGGAACTATGATAAAAATATCGCCGCCTTTAAAGTTTGGAGACACTTGCGATTTCTGCGCATTGTTCGAAATTGCAGCGTTCTTATTCCGACTTTGCATATGGCACGGCTTTGAGTTACTCAAGTTTGCCTAATCGCAAACTTTTATATTTGGAGGACGCATGACATCGATGACCGGATATGCCTATACGGAAAAATCTTTTGACGATTCTGTTGTTTCGGTAGAAATAAGGGCTGTGAACTCAAGGTTTCTTGAACTTACATTAAACCTTCCGTCTTTTCTTAATAAATCCGAATCGTATTTCAGGCGAAGAGTTTCGGATTCTGTTGTACGTGGAAAAATCGACGTGAACATTCACGTAAAGGAACTTGAATCCACATTGAATGTAGTTCCCGACACGGCGGCGGCAAAATCCTATCTTGAGGCAATAAAAAAAATCGCTTTTTCCTGCGGCTACGACAACACTTCGATTCCTCTTTCTCTTGTGATTTCGCAAGCCGGCGTTTTGAATATCGAAAAATCCTATGACTCGGAAAGGCTCATGTCGATGATAGAGCCAGTGTTTGAAGAGACCCTTGAAAAATTCATCGATGACAGAAAAAGGGAAGGCGAGAACCTAAAGAAGGATATCAAGGAAAAACTTTCTGCGCTTTCATCATGCGCTGTCTTTTTCAAGGAATGGCAGCCGAAAATGGAAAGTCTTTTCAAGGCTCAGCTTGAGGGAAAATTCAAGGAGCTTCTGGGAGACAGTATTGACGAAAACCGTGTTCTGACCGAGCTTTCTGCGATGCTTGTGAAATACACCATAAACGAAGAGATTGTCCGGCTTCAAAGCCACATCGATGCGATGGAAAACGAGCTTAGCTCAAATCCGACGCCCGGAAAGCGTCTTGATTTCATCTGTCAGGAAATGAACCGAGAGATAAACACAATCGGGAGCAAAAACCAGTTTTCTGAAGTCGGAAAAGTTGTAATAGATGCAAAAGACGCTCTTGAGAACATCAGGGAGCAGTCAAGGAATGTGGAGTAAAATATGAGATTGAATGGAGAATTAAGGATAGCGATAAGCGGAAAATCGGGTTGCGGAAACACCACGGTGAGCGGACTTTTGAGCGAAAAACTCGGCGTGAAACTCATAAACTATACATTCCGTCAGCTTGCGGCGGAAAAATCAATGACGCTTTCACAGGTCATCGAAAATGCGAAAACGGACGATTTTTACGACAGGTATGTTGACACCCATCAGGTTGAGCTTGCAAAAAAAGAATCCTGCGTTCTTGGAAGCCGCCTTGCCGTCTGGATGCTAAAAGAAGCCGACTTCAAGGTGTATCTTTGTGCAAGCGACAAAACCCGCGCCATGCGGATATTTTCCAGGGAAGGCGGAAACCTTGAGGATATAAAGGCGTTCACTGCGATGCGTGATTCCGAGGACTCAAGGCGATACATGAAACTTTACGGAATCGACAACGAAGACTACGGCTTCTGCGATCTTATAGTCGATACAGACGCTCACAGCCCGGAAAAAATCGTTGAGATGATTCTTTCCGAGCTTGAAAAAAGAAATTTCATATCGTGAGCTGTAGGCTCAAGATGCTATCTGTTTTACCTTAATCAGTGATTTTAGATCCAAAGGTTTCTTCGTCTCTACAAGTTCTTTAGTTATTGTAAGGGATTTTTTTCCGTCTATGCTTGGAACTTCGTATGAAATATCCATAAGGCATTTTTCCACTATAGAGCGAAGTCCTCTTGCCCCGGTTTTCTGCCTGATTGCTTCGTCCGCAATCGCCTCAATCGCATCCTGGGTAAAATCCAAGTCCAAATCGTCCATGGCGAACGAAGCCTTGAACTGTTTTGTTATTGCGTTTTTCGGTTCTGTAAGGATTGAGATAAGGTCTTCTTTCTGAAGGTCCTTCAATGCCACTGTAATAGGCATTCGACCTATGAGCTCCGGAATTATTCCGAATTTCACCAAGTCGTCCGAGGTGCAAAGATTCAGGAGTTCCATGCGCTCTTCTTCGGTTATTTCGCCGACGTTCGAGCCGAATCCCATGGAATGTTCCGCAGTCCGCTGCTCGATGATTTTGTCAAGTCCCACGAACGCACCGCCAAGTATGAAAAGGATGTTTGTCGTGTCAAGCTGAATCATTTCCTGATTGGGATGCTTTCTTCCTCCCTGAGGGGGGACGCTTGCCTGCGTTCCTTCTATTATTTTGAGGAGGGCTTGCTGCACTCCTTCTCCGCTTACATCTCGGGTTATGGATGTGTTTTCGCTTTTTCGTGCGATTTTGTCGATTTCGTCGATGAAAATTATTCCTCTTTCTGCGGCGGCGACATTTCCGTTTGCTGCGTTTATGAGCTTTAGAAGAACGTTCTCTACATCTTCGCCAACGTAGCCAGCCTCGGTCAGCGTCGTGGCGTCTGCGATTGCGAACGGAACATTGAGTTTTTGCGCCAAAGTTTTTGCAAGAAGCGTTTTTCCGGAACCCGTAGGACCGATTAAAAGTACATTGGATTTTTCGATTTTCACGTCATCGGAAGTCTGTTCGGTCTTTTTTACTGACATTCGCTTGTAATGGTTGTAAACCGCCACGGAAAGGACTTTTTTTGCCTTGTCCTGCCCGATTACGTACTGGTCAAGATATTCCTTGAATTCTTTTGGTGTGGGAACTCCGTCAAGCGTTATCGGAGAAAGATTACTCTCCTCGTCGTCGAGTATGCTTTGGCACACAGCGACACAGTTGTTGCATATGTGTATGTTCCCTGAAGGTCCTGCGACAAGCCTTCGTGTTGCATCGGCGGGTTTCCCGCAGAATGAACAGTAAATGGTATCGCTTCCGAATCTTTTCATCTATTTTTTTCTCCTGTCCATTACGCTGTCTATGATTCCGTATGTTTTTGCGTCCTGCGCTGTCATGAAAAAATCGCGTTCCATGTCTTTTCGAACTTCGTCTTCGTTTTTTCCAGTATGCTCTGAAAAATGTTTTACGGTAAGTTCCTTGAGC
Source organism: uncultured Treponema sp. (assembly GCA_905372235.1). Classification (GTDB taxonomy): domain Bacteria; phylum Spirochaetota; class Spirochaetia; order Treponematales; family Treponemataceae; genus Treponema_D. The sequence goes on along the minus strand of CAJPOF010000007.1, from coordinate 2,334 downwards.
CGTCCGATTTCCTTTGCTTGGATTGAAATGTCGCTTTCCTGACCTTCGACTCCGCCCCACGGCTGATGGATCATGACCCTGGAAGAGGGAAGGGCATAGCGTTTTCCTTTTGAGCCGCCTGCAAGAAGGAAGGCGCCCATGCTTGCCGCCTGTCCAAGGCATATCGTCTGAACGGGGCATTTTACGTATTGCATTGTGTCGTATATGGCAAGTCCCGCCGTTACAGAACCGCCCGGTGAATTGATGTAGATGCTTATATCTTTTTCAGGATTCTCGGATTCAAGGAACAGAATCTGGGCTACCACCAGATTTGCGGATGTGTCGTTTATCTCTCCGTCTATGAATACAATCCTGTCTCGCAGGAGACGTGAGTAGATGTCGTAAAATCTTTCGCCGTTTCCGCTTTTTTCAATCACGCTTGGCATAAAGTACATGTTTTCGTTCATTTTCTCTTCCTTGATGAAATTAAATATAATCAAATGCCGCAGACAAGTCAAAATTATTCTGCGGATTTGACTTTATCACAATCATTTTGCGGCGGAGAAGAGTTCTTCGAATGAAATCTTATCGCCTTTTACGACCTTGACTTCTTTGTAGAGCTCTTCGTAGAGTTTCTTTTCTTTTGTGTCGTCGATAAGGTATTCTTTTGAACGAGGATCGGAATAGTGCTTTTTAACTTCGTCCACGGTGATTCCGCCTTCGTCGGCTATCTTTTTATACGTCTCTTCTATTTCATCGCTTGTAACCGAGATGTTTTTTGCTTTCATAAGGCTTTCCACGATTATCCTGCTTTTAAGCATTTTTTCGCTGTCCCCGGTCCATTCGGTGAGCATGGTTTCCTTTGTCTGCCCTGATGAAGTTACCATTTTTTCAAGCTGTTCCGGACTTGTCCTGAACTGTTGCGCCATCATGTTCCAGCGGCCTTCAAGTTCCATTTTTAGCATCGATGCGGGAATATCAAACGGATTTTTTTCTACAAGCTGCTCCAAAAGGGACTGGCTCTTGAGTTCCGCTATACGCCTGTTTTTTGCGGTTTCCATGTTCCTTTCGATGTCTTTTTTCATGTCGTCCAATGTCTTGTATTTCTCGCTTACATCCTGCGCAAACTCGTCATCTATTTCCGGAAGTTTTCTTATTTTTGCGGCGGTAACTGTCACACTGATTTTTTTTGTCTTTCCGGCAAGTTCCTTGTCGGCTTCGTCATCGGAGTATTTCTTTGTTATCTCTTTTGTCTCGTTCTTTTTCATGCCGATGATATCGTCGTCGATTTTATAGATGTTTTCGCCGCTTCCGACGGTGAAAACGAAGCCCTCGCGTTTTGAGCCTTTTATTTCTTTTCCCTCGTCGTCAAGTTCGCTGTAGTTTATGGTAACGATGTCGTCCTTCGAGACAGTCTCGCTGTCTTTTTTGTCCATCACCATGGCGTTCCTAAGCTGGATTTCTTTGAGCTCTTTTTCAATATCTTTTTCCCCGATAGTCACTTGCATCTCTTTCACGGTTATTCCATCGAAATCCTTTATTTCCACGGAAGGAAAAACATCGTAGGTCACGGAATAGGAAAAATCTTTTTGTGTATCGAATTCGGGCATGGAATCCATTGCAGGCTGCGCATACGGGAGAGGACGGTTCTCGCTTTCCTTTTCGAATATTTCGTTCATTGATTTGTCGATGAGTTCGCTCATTGAATCCGTTTTCAAGGAATCCCCGAATTTTCGTTCCAGTATGTTCTGAGGCACATGTCCTTTTCTGAAACCCGGAATCTGGGCGTGCTTGACATACTTTGCGATTGTAGCATTGTACGCTTCCTGGACATCTTTTTTTGACACGGTTACGGTCAATTTTACAGCAGATTTTTCAAGTTTTGTGAATTCCGTAGTGATTTTCACTTTTATCTCCAATAAAAAGTCAAGGAAGAAAGCGTCAGCTTTCGAGTTGACTTTTTAGGCCGTTCCTAAAACGAAAGTTTATGGAACGGCGGTATGATAAGGAAGTTTGCGACGCAAACTTTGAAAAGATAAAAGCCGCGCTATTTTAGCGGTTTTTATCTTTCCTCCAAAAAAAGTCAAGGAAGAAAGCGTCAGCTTTCGAGTTGACTTTTTAAGCCGTTCCTAAAACGGAAGTTTATGGAACGGCGGTATGATGAACAAGTTTGCGACGCAAACTCCAGGTAAGAATTAAGGCGCAATTTCAATGCGTTTTCGTCTTACCTCAAAATGCCTGAAAATTCAATCGGGCATATATAAAAAAAGCGATTAAGTCGCCTTAATCGCTTTCAGGGTAGAGCGGAAAACGGGAGTCGGACCCGCGACATCCACCTTGGCAAGGTGGCGCTCT
>CAJPOF010000006.1 GCA_905372235.1 uncultured Treponema sp. | reverse complement strand
GAATATTCTGTTACTGAAAAAATATCGAGCCTCATAAAAGGTAAAAAGCGATATGTGGATATTCTTCCGGGTGGAAAAGACGAATCCGAAGAAAATTATTCATACCTCAAAGAATTCCTTTCGTTCCGTGGGTTCGAGGCAAACGTTATTGAGAAAAACGGAAGTTTTAAAGAGCAAATAAAAGTCAGTTCCGATAAAAAAAGCATTCTCATGGTTTTGGGAAGTTCAAACCTGACCGACGGCGACGTAGAAGAAATCGAAAATCATCTTGAAAAGGGAAACAGGGCATTTTTTGCCGTTTCTCCATACGAAAAAGACATACAAAACTCGTGGAACATAACAAAAAGCCAAAACAAAAAACTTCTTCGGCTTCTTGAAAGCTACGGAATCGGTTTTTCATCTTCAATCGTAAGGTCATCTTCTTGCAGAACTCTTTTAATGCGTAACGAAGAGCAAGGCTACATGTATGTCGAAAATCCATTCTGGCTTTCGGTTCCCACAAGCGAAAAAAAATCTAGCGGAATCACATTGTTTTGGGCGTCGGAAATAAAACTTTCCTCCGAGAACGCAAATAAAATCGTTCAGGCGAAAGGCTTTCCCGTTCCCGAAAATCCATCGAATGAGAATCAAGGCCTTTTTATCACCGACCCGCTGTTGCTGCAAAACGAAAAAAATCCGTACGATGAAAGAGAAATCACGCTTGCGGCAGAGTTCAAAGGAAGCGCATACGGCTATTACAATCCCGGAGTTTTTAACGACATAAGTTTTTTCGTGGTGGGAGACCAGTATTTCTTAAATCCTATACTTTTGGGTTACATAAGCGGAGAAAAATACGACTACGGAAACTTGGATTTTGTAATAAAGGAACTTTTAAAACTGAACGAAGAAGATGAACTTTGCTCGCTTTACGAAAAAGGCATTTTCCAAAAAACAGGCTTTTCCAAAATCACGGACGAAAAAAGTTTTTCCACTGCAAAAAAATATACTTTTTTATTGATTTTTTTTCTTGTTCCGTTTTTATATGCGTCACTTTTTACACTCATATTTTTATGGAGGAAAAAAAGACGATGAAAAACCGTGCTCTTGAAATCTTTGTCGCTTTTCTTGCCGTTTTGTTATTGTTTTCGTACACACCGCTTTTCACCGGAAAATCAAAAAGAAAGAAAATCCGTCTTGTCAAAAAAAACGAGGTGGTAAGTGAGTTTTCCATAAGGAAGGGCGAAAAAAGCCTAGTTTTTTTTATGGAAAAAAATCAAAAAGGCGAGGGCGGTTTTTGGAAATGCAGCGTTACGGAAGACGTAAACGAAAACCAAGCAATCACTTTTCCAGTGGAACAGAAAACCGCAAAAAACGCACTGGAACAACTGAAAGGCGACATGAGATTGTATAAATTTTCAGACAGCAAGAGTGATCTTGATTCTTCTTTATTCGCCGAAGGCGGAATAGCAGATCTTTCCGTTTCCGTTCTTTCTGAAAAAGGTCGTAACTTGTCTATAAAAACATACGGCATCCTTCTTGGAAAACTGGATTTTACAGGAAAAAAAAGATATGTGTCCTTTCCTTCGAAAAAAGATATCTGGAAATGCGATTATGATTTTCTTGAGTTTTCGAGTGCGGACGAAAATTTTTGGCTTGACCCATATGTTTTTCCTGAAAATCTCTTCCCCGATAAAAAAAACGTACAGCTTTTTAGAGTGAAATATTCAGGCAGTGAAAAACTCATTCTTCCTGAAAACATAGACATGGAAAAACTTTTGCGACTCAGGCACGGAAACCTTTTTTTTAAGCCTTTCGCCGAATCGCCTTCACAGAAAAATTCCGACATGAGAATTTCGGTGGAATTCGGAAAAGGGAATTTCCTTTCAATGGATTTTTACAAGTCCGACGATGAAAACATGATAATCTCTTATTCTTCAAATGAATGGAATTATTCCGTGCGTCTTTCGTCCTGGACGTATAGCGTTATGCTTAATCTTCTTGGTCTTTCAGGCGAAAACCATGACAATGAGTGAAAAAAAATTGTACAGAAAATGCAAAATGAAGTTCAGTTCGATTCTTCCGGTTTTATTGTAGCAAAACCTTAATATTCCGTGAGCAAAAAATGCGTTCACTACGGAAAAAAATCCCAAATATCTGTGGGAAAAGGCGAAAATCAGGGCTGAAAAAAAATCAGAAAAAATTCTTAGGACTGATTTTATGCGTGCGTTTCTTACGGCTTCGGATATGAGGTTAAGTCCATCGGGAAGAAAAAATCTGTAAAGGATTTCTTCGCTTATGGCGGAAAACAGAAAATTCAGCGCGCAGAAAATCCAACCCAAACCTATGGGTTTTGCCACGCTTTGCATCGCACTTTTTCCGAAAACACCTGCAAATATCTGGAGTGCGGCGGAGGTCATCCATAAAAATCCGAAGCACACAAGAAAATACGATGAGTTCATTATATGCGTGATTTTTTTTGATTCACTGATTTTTCTGCTTTTTCCTATGAAAAAATAATTGCGGCACACAAAAAAAAGGACTGCGCTCACAAGGCACATAGCAAGCCGGCTGAACGGAAATTTCCATTCAGTGAAGTTTTCGTTTCCATTGCTGGATAAAAAAAGCGGCGGAGCAATCAAAAAAATAAAAGCCGCAATGAACACTGCTATGAAAGAAAAATAACGCTGTCTTTGCATTTGATGATAGTTGTGCTATTATAATGAAGAGCGTTTTTCTTGTATATATGTATTTTTTCATAATTTTTCTTGTGTTTGCCTCTGTCTCCGGCGTTGTAGCCTTTTTTCTTGTGAAGAACAAAGATAAGGTTTCGTTTTGTGTGGAAGGTCTGAACCAGGGTTTCAGAATCCGTGACATAGCGACGCTGTGGAATGTTTCCCAGGTGTGCGAAATAGATGATCCTATTTCCCTTTTTTATTCGTTGCCGATTCTTGTAAAATGTATGGCCCAAGTAAAGACCCGCTCTGAATCGAATGATGCCCCTGATTCTGAGCGAATGAAACTGATTCTTTCCAAACTGTACGACTTCAGAAAAAAACTGGAAAATGATGTCGACAAGAAAAAATCGCTTGATTCCACAATATCTCTTTCCGCAGGGCAGAGACTAAAGGTGATTTTTCCGGGAAAAGGAATTTTTAATTCCGAGATAATAAACAGCGGCAGCACCCTGACAATCGCTTTTCCTACACGGGACGGTGTAATCACGATAGAAGGAAAATACTGGATTGGGCATACGGTGAACGTGTATCTGTGGCGTGAAAGGGACGCTCGTTATGTGTTCGACACTACGGTTATTTCGACGGGTGTTTTCATGGGTCGGCCATGTCTTAATCTTCAGCATACTTCAAAACTTCTTAGAACCCAAAAAAGGAACGCAATCAGGGCAAAATGCCACATAACCGGAGAACTTTACATAGTAAGGGACTTTGAAGCGGAACTGAACTGGACTGACAAAAATCCCGGCTACAGATGTTTGATAGAAGACATTTCCGAAAGGGGAGCTCTTATAAGGGTGGGCGGAAAAGGCGTTCCGAACGTTCACATAAAGCTTCAGTTCTATCTGAACTCGAATCCAGTGGCAATGATTGGCGTGGTCAGGACTGTCGAATACGACGAAGAAGCAAATCAGTCGCGACTTCATTTTGAGTGTGTCCGGATAGCGGACGAAATGAAAAACCATATATTAAGTTATGTGTACAACATTATTCCGTCCGGGGAAAAAGAAATGTATCAGGCGATTTCAGAAATCGAGAAGGAAGAAGAGTCTGAAGAAAATCCTGAAAAAGAGGAAAAAACGGAAGATACGGAATCTTGATATGTTTTTAAGTGCCGCTCTGAAAAATGAATGGCGGCGGAACGTATTTTTAATGGATTGTTGTTTTTCAACGTATGGAGTGAATATGAAAAAGATTTTGAGTTTTACGGTTTTTGCGCTTTCGTGCGCGTTTTTATTTTCGGAAGGTTCTTCGTTGCAGAAAAAATTCGTGTCCGGAAACATACAGGACAAGATTCAGGCTGTACGTTCCGCAGGCTCAAAGGAAGCTCTTGTTCTTTCTTCCCTTGCGATGGATTTTTCCATACAGAACAAGGAGATTTTAGGAAACAGCAGGGAACTTGATCTTCTTGCGATAGAAGGAATCCGCACGGTTTCCTACGACCTAGGCTCAAAATCCACTCCGGCGGAGAAAAAAGAGCTTTCGGATAAACTTTTTTCCATATACGAAAAGTTTCCTGACGAAAACGTAAAGATTTCGGTTTTAGGCTGCGTCTCTCTTTTAAACCTAAAAGATTCGCCTTTTCCCTACTTTCTGAACGAGCATCTAAAATCCGCCAACGTAAAAAGAGAGAAAGAGGCGCTCCTGAAATCCATGATAACCACGCTCGGACTCATAGGGAACAGAGATTCGTTCGTTATTCTTTATCTGCTTTACGGAGAGGCGGCGTGGGCTTCTTACAACGAAGAGATAAAAATTTCCGTGGGAAAACTGATGGAATCTTCCGTTCCGCAGGCGGTGTCCATAATCCAGACGGGAAATCTTTCCGACTGCCGCCGGATTTTCGACATCGCTTTGAAAAATGAGAAATTCCCTAAAAAAAGTTTGGCTGACATATCAGAAAATGTTTTGTCCCGTACTATAAATATGTACGAGAACAATATTTCCAAGGGACAGTCTTTGACGAATCTTCAGTTCGAAGCGTTTGAGGTTCTTTCCAAACTGAAATGGACAAGAGCGAGCGGACTTTCCATGTCTTTCTTTTCTTCTGTAAAAAAGGAGTACGAGGAAGGTATTTTTCCTGAGGAAAAATTCGTGGGCGTGATAGAAAATCTTCCTTCCATCGCGCCTTTGGAATCCGTTCAGCCGTTCTGTTCCTATCTTGACGAATGTAACGCCGTCATGGAAAAGTCGATAAATCAGAGCGGTGTGAAAAAGCCTGCGGAAAGCATTGTTCTTGCATTGATAAATGCGCTTGGAGCTATTGGAGACAAAAATGCTTTTGACACATTGCTTTCGGTTACTTACTACACATATTCAGAAACAGTCATCAAACAGGCTCGCGACGCGCTTGCGGGTCTAAGATGGTAAGATTCAGAACAGAAAGAATTCCGTTTGTTTTTTCGGCGGCGATTGTCGCTCTGCTGGTGTATTCAAGGTTGCTTCCCGTAAAAGGCGGGAAAGTTTTTTCGTGTCTGTGTACAAAAGATTCTATAAAAATACTTGAAGGAAAGATTTCGTCCAATCCTGTGAAAAATATGCAGAAAGGTTTTTATACCGTAGATTTTTTTCCTTTTTACGCACAGGACAAAAATGGCGGCGTATATTCTGCAAGCGGAAGTGTAAAACTTTTATTGAAGGAAGAGATTGTCGAAGCGTATTTCCCCGGAAAACTTTATTCTTCCGCCAAGGAGAACTCCATTCTGTGCGAAAAGGGAAACAATCTTTTTGTGTCGGGAAAATTTTCCGGAAAATATTTTATTGCGGAGACATCCAGAAATATCGCTACTGAAAAAAATATTGCCACTTTTCTTGTAAAAATCAGAAGTCTTTCAAGGCTAAAATTCAGGCGTCTTATGTATTACTGGAAAGACGCTGGCGGACTTTTTTTAGCCCTTATTTCAGGAATAAGGGAATATACGGATACGGACCTTCAGAATGCGTTCAGAACTGCAGGTCTTTCTCACATATTGGCGCTTTCGGGTATGCATCTTTCGTTGTTTTCAGGGCTTTCAAGGAAAATCTCAAAAAAACGCCTAAGCGAAAAAACTTCGCTTGTCCTTCAGTTTGTCTCTGTTTTGATATTCGTGTGGTTTGCAGGTCTTTCTCCGTCTCTTTTAAGGGCATTTATCTGCAACGTGATTCTTATAATCTGCGCCGCAGTAAAACTGAATGACATAAGAATACTTGATATCCTTTCCGTTTCGTTTTTGCTACATGTTTCCGTATGCCCTAAAGATATTTTCAGCCTTGCGTTCATGCTCTCCTACGGCGCTCTTGCAGGAATATTACTTTTTTCGGATTTTTTTACGCTTGTTTCATTAAAGATTCTGCCGTTTAACATAGCATCGAGTTTTGGTGCAAGTTGTGCGGCGCAAACATTCACATCTCCCATAGCGTTGAGGACAATCGGGAATTTTTCTCCGATAGGAATCGTAGCGACAATTTTCGTTTCTCCATTGATAACCATTTTCATATATGCGGGGCTTTTGATTTTTTTCTTGAGTTTCTTTTTTCCGTTCGCCGCCCCGCTAGGTGCAACAATCATGAATTTTCTGTATAATGCAACGAAATTTTTTGTGATGATGTTCTCCCGTTTCCCGACGTTCAACATCGGAGGCTTTTGATGAAAACTCTTCTTCCAAATTACAACTCTCCGCAGGAACTAAAACTTTTCCTTGAAAGTCATGGTCTTGCGATGCATAAAAGATTCGGGCAGAATTTTCTTGTGAACGAGAACGCTCGAAAAAATATCGCCGATTCCCTAATGATAGACGAGGGGACAACGGTGTGGGAGGTGGGACCCGGACTTGGTGCTATGACTTTCGAGCTTCTGAAAAGAAATGCGACTCTTACCGTATTTGAGATAGACAAAGGGTTCTTAAATCTTCTGCGCAATTTTTTTTCGTCCTATATAGATTCGGGAAGGCTAAGAATCGTGGAAGGCGACGTTCTTAAAACCTGGAAGGGCGAACTTGAAAGTCATGGAGAACCTGAGCGATTTTTCGGAAATCTTCCGTACAACATAGCAGCATCTCTTATCGCTGAAACCATAGAAAACAACGTGAGATTTGAAAAAGCGGTATTTACCGTTCAAAAAGAGGTCGCGGCGAGAATGACCGCGAAGTGCGGAAGCGAAAATTATTCTTCATTGTCCGTGCTGTGTCAGTGGTCGTACGATATTTCCACGGTGATGGAACTTGCTGGCGGAAATTTCTGGCCAGTTCCGAAGGTCGCTTCGAGGGTTTTGAAAATGACAAAAAAAACTTCATTTCCGAACTGCGAAAATCCAATTCTTTTTTCAAAAATGCAGAGGGCGCTGTTCTCGTCAAGAAGGAAAAATCTTCGGAACAACCTTTCTCTTTTCCTTTCAAGTTCCGAGAAAGCGGAAGCCGCCCTTGCAGCAGCCAAAATTGACATGACCCTTAGGGCTGAGGACTTATCCATCGACAGTATGCTGCGATTGTCCGATGTAATAAATGCTGATATAATGCGAAAAGGATGAACGATATAAAACGAAATCTTTCGGAAGTGCTAAAAGATATTCGGAACACGGAAATAAAATCAGGACGTAAGGAAGGTTCTGTAAAACTTGTGGCGGTAAGTAAATTCCATTCCGCTGAAGAAATTGTTCTTGCAATAAACTCAGGGCAGTTTTTGTTCGGAGAAAACAGGGTTCAGGAAGCTTCTGAAAAATTTCCGGATATAATAAAAGATTTTCCGAAAACAAAACTGCATATGATAGGCCGGCTTCAGAAAAACAAGGTAAAAAAAATCCTTGAAGTCGCAACCTGCATAGATTCCGTGGACAGCCTTTCTCTTCTTTTGGAAATTGAAAAAAAATGCTTGCAGCTTGAAAAATCAGTTTCCGTCATGTTCGAACTTCATACGGCGGAAGATACAAAGTCAGGTTTCCAAGATTTGGACGAACTTTGCAGAGCGCTTGAGATGTGCCGGAACGGAGATTTTCCGCACATACTTCCGTACGGCTTTATGACTATGGCGCCTTTTTCAAGCGACGAAAGCCTTGTAAGAAAATCGTTTGTTACGGCAAGAAAAATTTCTGAAGAAATGAGAAAAAATTATCCCGAACTTCCGCTAAACGAAATATCTATGGGAATGTCGGGGGATTTTAAAATCGCCATCGAGGAAGGTGCTACCATGGTAAGAATCGGAACTGCGATATTCGGAGAAAGGAAAGTCTCATGAAAAGAAAATTTATCTTTGCCGTTTTTATTCTTGCCGTTTCGTTTGGAAAATCTACGCTTTTTGCGGCAGAATCGATAAGTCACGTTCCTGTTCCGTACACTGACGAAGAATTTGCGCCTTGGCTCAAAGACCTTCGCAGGGCTGAAATCATAACATTCGGCGCAATGCCTTTTGTAACATTGAACGTAACTCTGGGATTTTGGGCGATGAACGGCTTCGACGCAACTCTTAGTCCATTTGCTGCAGCCGATTCTTCAAGCGCAAAGTATACGAACGACCAGACTCTTGCAATTCTCCTTACGTCATTCGGGATATGCGCAGGTATAGGTGTGGCGGATTTTCTTGTTCATTTTTTAAAGACTACCAACAGGACAAGCAGCTTAAAAAAGAAAGGAAACATAAACATAGAGTCGATAACAAGCGATCCCGATGCGGTAAAATTGCCTCCGCCTGAACCTCCCGTTCCAGAGGAAAATTGATGCCTCTTTTAAAAGCTCAGGTTCCCGATGACTATTTTGAAGGCGAAAGACTTGACGTGTTCGTGTCTAAACTTCCGGACGGAATGTGCCGCTCAAAACTCAAGGCGACGTCCACGTCCGTGATTGTAAACGGAAAAGAAACGAAATTTTCCTACAAAATGAAAGCTGGCGATGTCCTTGAGATATTTTGGGAGGACAACATTCCCGAAAACATCGAGCCTGAAAACATTCCGCTAAAAATAATTTATGAGGACGAGAATGTTACGGTGGTCAACAAAAAGCAAGGAATGGTAACGCACCCTGCAAACTCAAACTGGACGGGAACGCTTGTGAATGCGCTTCTTTTCCATTGGGGGCGAAGTGCGGTCGCTCAGATAAAGGAAGGCGGCGAAAACGATTCTCTTAGATTCCTCAGACCGGGCATTGTTCATAGGCTCGACAAGGACACGTCGGGCGTGATAATCACGGCAAAAAACAGAGATACGGAAGAATATCTTTCACGTGCGTTTAAGGAACGGCTTTTGCAGAAAGAGTACATCTGCATAGTGAAGGGAAGGCCGCCTGCTTCAAGCGGAGACATAAAAACAATGATTTTCCGTGACATAAAAAACAGAGAAAAGTTCAAGGCGGACCCGTCTTCAAGCGAAGGAAAATTTTCCCGCACGATTTACCACTGCATCGCAAGTTACGGACCGTATTCGCTTATCAGGGTAAGGATAAAAACCGGACGGACGCATCAGATAAGGGTTCACATGAGGTACATAGGTTGCCCCATCCTTGGCGATGTTCTGTACGGAAAACCGGACACATTGTTTCCGGATGCGACATTGATGCTACATTCAAGACAGCTTATCGTAAAACTTCCCGGAACAAAAAAATACCGTAGGTTCAAGGCAGAAATTCCTGAAAGATTTTTCAAAGTCCTAAAAAAATTGCGCTCGAACTTTCCCAGGGAAGTCCCACAAAAGGTAAAATCCATATGCAGGAAATAAAAATTCTCCATGAGTCTTCGGAAAAAGAGCCTTATATTGTGCTGCACAAACCTAGGGGGCTTCCGTCCGCTCCGCTTCATGAAGGCGACAGCGAAAACGCATTTTCAAAGGCGGCGACAATTTTTCCGGTTTGTTTTGAAGTTTCCGGAATCAAGAATGTGGAACACGGTCTTCTTCACCGGCTTGACACGGAAACCGAAGGTCTTTTATTGGTAGCCGCAAGTCAAGATTTTTATGATTTTTTGAAGGTAGAACAGGATTCGGGCCGTTTTATAAAAACTTACAGAGCAAAATGCGACATATTGAACGACAACGCAGAAGCCTTGGGTGGTTTTCCTTTGTCCCCGATAAAAAAAGACCGGCTTCAAACTCTTTCAGATATGGAAATTTCTTCCATGTTCAGAAATTACGGGAAAAAAAACGCTCTTGTTCGTCCTGTTACAAAGGATTCGGGGAAGGCTGGGCTAAAAAAGTGTAAAAGCGGAAAGATCTATTCGACAAAAATATCAGTATCAGATAGACAAAAAAACGAAGCGTCCGTTGAATGTAGGATAGAAAAAGGCTACAGGCATCAAGTAAGGGCGCACCTTGCATGAATAGGGCTTCCCGTAAAAGGCGACAGACTTTACAATTTTAATTGTGTTGAAAAAGTAAATGCGGAACTTTTATTCTACGCCACGGAAATAGAATTCAGGGATTTTATCACAAGAAAAACAGTCCGCTTCAGACTGGAACTGTAAAAGCTGAAGTATAAAATGTCCGAAAAACATCGATTAAATAAATCAGAAAATATACTCGAGAAGAGATTTGAACTCTTATGAAATTGCTTTCGCTTGGACCTGAACCAAGTGCGTCTACCGTTCCGCCACTCGAGCTGGTAGCGTTATAATAATGGAAATAAACGTAGAGGTCAATAAGGATTTTTTATGCAACTGTACGCCGCAAAAACAATGGCGACAAGGACTGTTGTCGTAACAACATATATCCACAGGGGAAGGGCTGATTCTGCATGGATTTTTTTCGGGTGGAAAACGAATCGTAGTCTTTCTAAAACATTCACGGCATTTTTCTGTTTCTGAGCCTGGCGGTTTTTAGCCGAAGCAGTTTTGTTCACCGCATAGCCGCATCTTGGGCAGCCGTCCTTGAAATCCTCGTGGCTTCCTGTAGCCCCGCATTCAGGACACCTTACGGAAATGAAGAATTTTCCGCAGGTTTTGCACACTTTTGCGTTTTCGGGAACTTCAGAACCGCAGTTTTCGCAGAAAAATTTAGCTTTGTTGCTTTTCATAGTATTCGAGTATTCTTTTCAGAAGAGAGCCGAAAAGTTTTTTCTTGTACTGATACTGAACGTTTTCAAGCAAATTATCCACGGTAAAAAGCTCTGCATTTTCTGAAACAGGACTTTCATTCTCTTCCGTTTCCTTTAGTTTCGGTTCATCGGGGACGCTTTCGTTCAGTATCTCGGACACCGTTGGAACTTCATCTTCAAAAAGATTGTCCACGCTCGAAAGAGAAAACGAACCTTCTGTACCGGCGCTCGAAACGTTTGAAAGTTCCGGATTTTTTGATTCTTTTTCGTTTGTCTCGAATTCGACTTGGATGGATTTTTCGTCTATGATACGGGCTTTTTTTGAAAGTTCTTCAATATTCTTTTTTACTTCAAGTCTGTCCTTCGATTGAATCATTCCAAAAACCTTGAGCGCCTTGGACTTTTTTATGTCTTCTTCCGAAAAATCGTCGGGCGCATAAAGAATTACCTTCACAGGCTCGTCAAAAATCGAACTGGTGACGTATTGGGCAAGCACTTTCCAATGCCTCGGAAAATCCATCGCATCGATTACAATAAGATCAGGCGAAATCTCTTCTACATTGTCGAGCGCCTTCATGAACCATCTGTAATGGATGCAGTCAAGCCCGCAATCGTCTATTGCAGAAACAAGAAGGGTGGTGTGATTCTGATTTTCAGAAATGAGCAGCACTTTCATCATTCTGTTCCTAGGTTTGTTACCGTATAGTCGTAAATCTGCCAGATTCCTTCACGCTGTCTTACTTTGTAGACATACGATTTTTTCTCCCTGTAGTTGGGATATTTGAACCATTCCGTCACGGTTACAGTTCCTTCCGTCCTTGTGTACACGGTTTTTTCTATCTCGAACTTTTCCGGAACGGCTACAATGTCTCCTTCGATTCTTGACTGCATCAGGTCCGCTTTGTATGCGTTCACCATGCGAAGCCTCTCATCGCTTGAGGACGTTGCATATTTTCTTTTTTGATTGCTTGAACGCTGGAGCATTGCCTCAACGTCCATGTAAAGAAAATATTGATCCCACAGGGATTTTTGCCTTGCGATTATTGTCTGTTCCACAACTCTGTCCGGCGCAATCTCTTCGGGTTTTAAAAGTTCCGCCGTGGCTGCCTTCACCGGAAGCATGGAAGAGGAAGCCGCGGACGGAGACGGTTTTATTTCCATAGTGAGCCTGTTCGATGTAAGCTCTATATATTTGGATTTGTAAAGTTCCGGGTAAAGTTTCAGTTCCACGTAGTAAAGCGACGGCTCTGAGATTACAATGTAATCCTTTAGGTTTTCCACGAATGAATATTCCTCTCCGCTTTCAAGCGCTATCTCCCTGAAATACACGGTCTGATATGTGGTTCGTTTTTTTACAAGTTTTTCCGTCTGCGCCTGCATGGAATTTTTCACGGTGTAGACGTTGAAATCGATGCTGAACATCCTGTCGTCCGCAAGCTTGAACCTCAAGGTTTCCCCGGAAGTGTTTTTTATTGAAATATGCACAAGGACCGGATTTGTTTCGGCGTCTCCCGGATAATAAACAGTCCTATCGAAATATTTTATCGAAACCTTCGCTCCGTCATATTTATCCTGCAAACCTTGAGAAAAGAGCAAAATCTCGCCAAAGAAAAGCAAAGTTGATATAATCAGAATAATTTTTCGATTCAATTTATCACTCCAGTTAATATTGAAATCTCTACATTAGATTATCGGTTTTTTTTATGAATACATTATCAACAAATTCAATTTCTAAAGCCCTGCATGAATTTAAGGATTTCAGGAACGCAATCGAAAGCCTTGAAAACCTGGAGGAAAAATCCTCTCTGGATATCACAGGATTGAAAGGTGCGCTCCAGGGCTATTTTATACGTGACTATCTTTTTAGCCTTAACGAAAAATCGCCTGAAAAAGTAAACAAACTTCTTGTGGTCGTCCCCGCAGAAAGGGAAGCGTTGTCGCTTAAAGGCGACCTTGAGACTGTCTTTCCCGAAGCCGAGGTGAATATCCTTCCTGGCTGGGGAACGCTAATCTACAGTCCCGTAACGCCAAACTCGCTCATTTTCGGAAAAAGGGCAGGCGTGTTTTCACGGATGGCTGATACCGACTTTTCAAAAAAGTCGTTCCATCCTGAGATTTTCATTGTTCCCTTGAGGGTTTTTCTTACTCCGACCCCTTCGCCCGAATACATAAAAGACATAGGATTTTCATTCAAAAAAGGTGAGAGGATCGATACCGTGTCCGTCTCGGAAAAACTTTCCGAAATAGGCTACACAAGAGTTCCAAGGGTAACCGTTCGAGGTGAATTCAGCCTTAGAGGCGAGGTGCTTGACATATTCCTTCCGGAAGAAGACCTTGCCTTTCGTATAATCTTCGATTTTGACAAGATTGAGCAGATAAAAACATTCGATGTAATAAATCAAAACACGGTCTCGTCCTTGGAGAATGTAAAAATTTATCCAATGAAAGAAGTCATATGGAACGAAAACCTCATCCATACGCTTGAAGAAAAACTTTCGGACAGGGAAAACGATATTTCCGTGGTCTCTGCCTCTTCGCCAAGACTTTCATTTACGGAAGATGCGAAAATAGCCAGAAAAAAAATCTTTGAGAATCTTGACACAAAAAAAACTTTTGAAGGGGAGGAACTTTTTTATTCCGTTCTTTGGGACAAGATGTACAGTGTGATTGATTTTTTCGATTCTGCGTTTCCAGTGTTCTTCATGGACTTTGATCGACTTGAAAATTCCATCGAAAGCATTAAAAGAGAATATTCTGGAATGTACAGAAAAAATCGACTGGATTTTCCTGCGCTTCCTCCTGAAGATATTTCATTTTCTTTTGAAAATATGCTTGAAAAAATATCGAGATGTATAAAATTGCGTACGGTTTTGTCTGAAAATTCTTCTTTTCTAAAAATATCTTCTGAAACCTCTCAAAGTTACTTTGGAAATTTCAACCTTTTACGCACAGAACTGGAAAACATGCTCGAAAAAAACTGGAATATTTATATATTCGCCGACAATGAAAATCAGGCACTCCGCATATCGGAGATACTGAAAGATTTTGTGCGACCTGAGGATAAAAACCGAAAGCCTTTGGTTATTATAGGAAAATCTATTTCGGAGGGTTTTGTCGTTCCTGAACTGAAACTCAAGGTGATTCAGGAAAATGAAATTTTCGGACGCAAGAAATATGTTCCCAAAAATTCTAACAGGGTAAAAAGCGAGGCAATCGACACCTTCGTGGAATTGAATCCCGGAGACTATGTTGTTCACGTCAATTATGGAATCGGAATTTTCCTTGGCATAGAACGGGTTCGTGCTGTAGGCCATGAAAGGGATTACATAAAACTTGAGTATGCGGACAAGGATTTTCTTTTTGTTCCTATAGAGCAGGTAAATCTTGTTCAGCGTTATATCGGAAACGACGGGGATTCTCCCCATCTTGACAGGATAGGAAGCAAAGCCTGGGAAGAACGCAAAGCCAAGGTCAAAAAGGCTGTGGAAGAAATGGCAGGCAGGCTGATAGAACTTTATTCAAGGCGAAAAGCGTCGGCAGGCTATCCTTTTCCAAAAGACACCGAATGGCAGACTGCGTTCGAGGCTGCGTTTCCGTATGAAGACACCCCCGATCAGATTACCGTGACCGAAGAAATAAAACGTGACATGGAAAAACCTCTCCCCATGGATAGGCTCATCTGCGGGGACGTCGGATACGGAAAAACCGAAATAGCAATGAGGGCTGCATTTAAAGCTGTAATGGGCGGAAAGCAGGTCGCATTTCTTGCGCCCACAACGATTCTTGCGGAACAGCACTATGAGACATGCGTAGATCGTTTCAGGAATTTCCCGGTAAAGATAGCGCAGCTTTCACGTTTTGTAAGCCGCTCGGAGCAGAAGGAAATTTTGTCTTCTCTTGCGACAGGTAAAATCGACATTCTTGTGGGAACTCATAGAATCATACAAAAAGATGTCGAGTTCAAAAATCTAGGGCTCATGATTATCGACGAGGAACAGCGATTTGGTGTCAAGGACAAAGAAAGGCTCAAGTTCATGAGGGCGAACATCGACAGCCTTGCCATGTCCGCAACCCCGATTCCAAGGACATTGCACATGAGTCTTCTAAAAATTCGCGACATGAGCCTTCTAAGAACTCCGCCGCAGAACAGAAGGCCAATAGAGACCGTGATAGACTCATTCAGCGACGAAAGAATTTCAAGGGCAATCCGAAGGGAAGTGGAGCGTGGAGGGCAGGTGTTCTATCTGCACAACAGGGTCGAAACATTGAACGAAACCAGGCTGATGCTGGAAAGGCTCATGCCGGAAATGACAATCGATATAGCCCATGGGAAAATGACAAGCGAGGAACTTGACGACATCTTCAGAAGGTTCAAGCTGGGAGGTTTTCATGTGCTTGTCTCTACGACAATAATCGAAAACGGCATAGACATACCGAACGTGAACACCATAATAATCGACAGGGCGGACATGTACGGGGTATCTCAGCTTTATCAGCTTAGAGGACGGGTGGGGCGAAGCGACAGAAAAGCGTATGCGTATCTTCTTTATCCCGGCGACAAATCCTTGAGCGAAATCGCCATGAAAAGACTCCAGGTTATAAGCGACTTTACGGAACTGGGCTCCGGATTCAAGATAGCTATGAAGGACATGGAAATCCGGGGTGCCGGAAATCTTCTTGGAAAGGACCAGTCGGGTAACGTGTATTCGGTCGGCTTTGATATGTACATGAAACTTCTGAACGAAGCGATAGCGGCTCTTACCGAAAAAGAGGATTTCAGTCGTGAGGCGGACGTGCTTTTGGAACTTGAGTACACAGGTTTCATTCCCGATTCTTACATAAAAAATACCGAGATAAAGATGGAAATTTATAAAAAAATCGCATCCGTCATAAGTCGTGAGGAACTTGATTCGGTGTATTCAGAACTGGATGACAGGTTCGGACCTGTTCCGGATGAAATACTGAGCCTTCTTTCTTTGGCAGAAATCCGAATCATATGCAAAAAACTTCATGTATGCAAAATAAAAGAAACGCATGGCCGTGCGTCGGTGGAATTTGGGAGGGTCTCGGACATAAATGTTGACAAAGTTATAAGACTTCTTACAGAATCCGCCGGAACAGTGCAGCTTGATTCAAAAAAGCCGAATGTCCTTTATCTGAACACGGGGAACATAGACCTGAAAGAAAAATCGGAATTTATAAAAGAAAAACTCGAAAGGATAGTATGATTTTGTGCGCATTAGAAAGGATTTTCAAAATAAAGCAATTGCTTTATTTATCGGTTGACAGAACGCACGTTATAGAAAGTTCCGTCATTTTTTGAAGTCTACAGAAAATTCGATTTTCTGTAGCTTATGCTCATAAGAAGCCCCATGCATGACATCGCGGTGATAAGGGACGAACCGCCGTATGACATGAAAAGCAACGGGATTCCCGTTATCGGCATTATTCCCATGACCATTCCTACGTTTATGAAAAAGTGGATGAAAAGTATTGCTAATATTCCCGACGCTATGTATATCCCGAATTCTATGTTGCATTTTTTTATTATGTGCAATGTCCTGAACATCAAAACCGAATAAAGAAAGAATATGAATGCTCCGCCGAAAAAGCCGAGTTCTTCTGAGAGTATGCTGAATATAAAGTCCGTGGACTGCTGCGGAAGAAATCGGTAATGGCTCTGCGTTCCGTGCAGGAAAGACCTTCCGGAAAGTCCGCCGGAGCCTATGGCAATCTTTGACTGAATTATGTTCCAGCCCGACCCCAACGGGTCTACTGTCGGATCCATGAAAACTATTAGACGTTTTATCTGATAGTCCTTCAGCACTTTTCCTGCGAACGTGGAAAACGCAAGTCCAAGCGAAAGTATCAAAAATCCGTACGCAATCCAGTAATAATATTTTTTACCGTTCAGGTATCGTCTTACCAGCATCGAGATAAGGGCTATCGAGAACATCGCAATTATAAGGAAAAGTTTCAGTTTCATGTTTGAAAGCACGTTCACGAACGAGGATGCTCCGTGGACTATGTATTCGTTCCAAACGGGAAGCACTGTGAACAGAATCATCGATACGCCGGAAAAAAGCAGGAACGCCAGGTATCTTATGGGAATGCCTGCCATGAAGCATATTATGAAGAAAATCGGAATGTATACGCTGGCGGTTCCCATGTCAGGTTGTATCAGTATGAGACCTACGGGAACTAAAAATATCAAGCTGCTGATAAAAAGCCTTTTAAGCGGATTTTCGTTTTTCGAGCTGTCAAGATACTTTGCAAGCGTTACTATGAAAATCACCTTTCCGAACTCTGAAGGCTGGATTCCGAAGTCGCCGATTCCAAGCCAGCTTCTAGCTCCGTTCACATATCTTCCGAACAGTTTTGTGTATACAAGCACAATTATAAGGGCAAGGAAAAACCAGTAGGCGGGCCGTTCGAATTTGCGGTAATCGTAAAGCGCAAAAGCGATAAGAAAGACAAGCCCTATTCCGCCCCACACAATCTGCTTTATGTATTCTTTTGTTACAAGGATTCCGTCGGAATTTATTCCGGATGAATATATGAACGCAACTCCAATCGCTATAAGGAAAAGCACCGTTCCCAGTATTACAAAATCGAACGCCTCTATGATTGAGCTGTTTTCCTTCATATTCCCTACTCCTGACGCTCTGAGTTTTTCATAAGATACTTGAATCCTAAAGAAGCGACGGCTTCCTCGTATGTCTCTTTTGCGAAAATTCCTTGAAGGATTATGTTTGTCGCATAAGGCGCCCACCATTCCCATTTGTTGCACGCCTCCACTATCATCGAGACTACGACTTGGTCCTCAGGCGGCGCGTCGTAAGGGGCGTATGCTACCATCCATGAGTGCCAGCTTGTCTTGTACGGAGCGACCTCTGCGGTTCCTGTCTTTCCCGCGGATTTTATGGTCTCGTTGTGCATCGGGTATTGCGGCGTTCCGCTTGTGATTGTGTATCGCATATCCTCTTTGAGTTCCTTCCATACGGCAGACTCAAGTTCACTCTTGAAAAGGATTTCAGGCTTTGTCTCACTTAAAACTTCGTTCGTTACGGGATCTCGAACTTCTTTTAAAAGATGCGGCTTGTAGATTTTTCCTTCGTTTGTAATCATCGCGACCATGTTAGCCATCTGCAGCGGAGTCGCAAGGATATAGCCTTGCCCTATCGAAGCGGACATCGTATCTCCGCCAAGCCATTTTTCATGAAAGCGACGTTCTTTCCATTCTGCCGACGGAATGAAACCGGGCTGCTGGCTTGGAAGATCTATCTGAGAACTCTGTCCAAGTCCGAATTGTTTTGCGTAAGATGCGATTTTGTTTATTCCAAGATAGTCGCGTCCGACAGTCCAATAGTAGACATCGCAGGATTGGGCAAGACCGTTTTTAAGGTCAAGCCAGCCGTGTCCGTAATCCGCATGGCAATGAAAAACCCGTCCGCCGTAAGACATTTTTCCCTTGCATTCTATTTTTTTTGATGACGGGAACGCCTTTTCCTGAAGCATTGCGGCGGACATTATAAGTTTGAATGTTGATGCTGGAGGGTATGTCGCGTTTACAGCCCTGTTTACAAGCGGCCGGTTCTTTTCGTCGGAGACAAGGCTCTGGTAATATTCGCCTGCGTTGTCGGAGTTGAACGAATTCGGGTCAAAAAACGGGTACGAAACCATCGCAAGCACCTCGCCCGACGCAGGTTTTAGGACGACCACAGCCCCTACCCTGTTTCCAAGGCTTTTTTCAGCCAGTGTTTGGATAGACGCATCTATCGTAAGGACAAGGTTTTTCCCCATCTGAGGCGGCTCGACTATAGGAACATCGGAGACTATCCTTCCCCGAACGTCAACCACCCTGCTTTCCCGTCCGGGCTTTCCCTGAAGTAGCGAATCGTACTGTTTTTCTATTCCTGTCTTTCCGACTATGCTGTTTTTAGAATAGCCCTGGTTGTACATTACGTTCATCTCTTCCTTTGTTATGTCCCCCACATAGCCTATTACATGGGAAAGAGAGCCTGTGTCCACATAGTTTCTTATCGGTTTTGAGACCCAAGACACACCCGGAAAATCCGTCTTGTTTTCCGCTATGTTGGAGATTATCGAAAATGGAACGTTTGACCTTATCTGTATTGAAGAATAAGAGCGGCGGACGTTTTCGGGCACTTTTTTGTCTATGTAGAATTTGGATATGCCAAGGATGGAGGCAAGTTTTGTCGCCACAGTGTCATAATGCCCGAAAGGAATCTCGCCGGGTGTCATCTCCACAGCAAAGGACTCCGAGTTTATGACCATTGGAAGGCTTACGTTTCTGTCGAAGATTTCCCCCCTCTGAGCCGGAATCGTGCTTACTTGGCTTGAAAGCCGTTTGGACTGATTCCTGTATTCCTGTCCCTGCACGTACTGAAGAAAAAAAAGCCTGTAGAAATATATCAAGAACATGACCACAAGCACTATGCCGATTGAGAAAAGTTTTGCGTTCTTTCCGGTACGGTTCAGGTCGTTGTCCGAATATGTCATCGATTTATGTCCTCTTTGTTCACCGAAAGTTTCCCGCTGAAAGCGTCCATAAGTTTGAAGACAATCGGCGAAAGAAAAGCGTTTGAAACAAGTTCGAAGAGGAACGGAAGCGAGAGAATGTCATACCGTATGACAGACGTATAGAACAAGGAAAGAAGCCATATGAAAACCGCCTTTGAAAGAGTTCCGAAAAGTCCTGCCATAAAAGGTATGAAAAATCCTTTGAAGTTTATTGAGCCGCCAAAAAATCCTGCGATGTATGAAATCAGCGTTCTAAATATGCAGTTGAAACCGAACGGAGATGCTGAAAGAAAGTCAAGAATCAGCCCTGACGAAAAACCTGTGATTTCGCCCATTCCCCTTCCGTTCAGAAGCGATATGTAAATCGATGCTATAAGAACCATGTCGGGAACCGCCGGAAGAACCGTTATGTTTGAAAGAATGGCCGTCTCAAAAAGGGCAAAACATAGGATTGCAAGAATGGAAAGGGAATACGACTTGAACATCAGTTTTGCCTCATCGTGTTTATTTCGGACAGGTTCACAACAACCACATTTTCCAGTCTTGAAAAATCGATTATCGGAACAATCTCTATGTCAAGCGAAGAGTTATAATCCAGCACTGTGATTTTTGAGATTGTGCCTATTGGAATGTCCCTCATGTAGTTGTTGTTTTCACCGGAGGTAACCACTATGTCGCCGTAATGAAGCTCATCAAGAACACGTTTACGTATGTATTTCATCGAAAGAGGTCTTCCATCGCTTCCGTTCCCAGAAACAAGCCCCAAATCCCTTGTGTTCTGAATCCTTGATGAAAGATTGCAGTTCAAATTGTATATGGGTAGAACTATGCTCGCATACTTTCCGACTTGGATTATTTTTCCGACAACGCCCGTGTTTCCGTCCTGATATGCTATCACGGGCATATTTTTCTTTATGCCGTGCGCACTTCCCTTGTCTATTGTAAGGTATGCGTAAAGGTTGTCCGTGTCTCTGGCTATAATCCGGGAAGGATAGTTTTTTTCTTCAAGCGATGTGGAAAAATCAAGAAGTTCCTTGAGCCTTTCGTTTTCTTTTCTTATCTCGGTGTTGCTTCTTCTCATCTGCTCGTAGTTTTCAAGTTTCACCACAAGTTCGTTGTAGTCTTTTCTCAGTTTGGAAAGAGCAGACACAGAGCCTACGAAATCTTTTAAGCCGTCTTCAACCTTATGGATTCCTTTTGAAAAGGTGGACACAACGGAAAATCCGATGCTCCGGAAATTTATCACAAAACTTCCTGAAGAGAACGCAAGCATAACGCCCGACAATATCACAAGGAAAACCAAAAGAAATTCAGGAAGCCTGATTTTTTTTGAAGTCTGATTTTTTCCCATACAAGGCAAGATCCAATCAGCCGTTTAGGCTGTCGTAGATGGAACGGTCGGAGGTCATGTCCTTGAAGATTTCGAACGCCTCGCCGGCTCCAAGGGCAACGCATTCAAGCGGTCGCTCCACAAGAATCACGGGAACGCCCGTCTCTTTTGAGATTAGTTTCTGAAGACCTTTAAGCATGGAACCGCCGCCGGTCATCACTATTCCCCTGTCGATTATGTCCGAAGCAAGTTCTGGCGGTGTCTGGCTTATGACGTTCTTTATTTCCTCTACGATGAGTTTTACAGGGTCTTTAAGCGCTTCCCTCACTTCGACGCTGTCAATTTCAAGTCGGCGTGGAAGTCCTGTTATGGCGTCCGTTCCTTTTAACTCCATTTTTTCTATTGTTTTGTCAGGAGCGGCGTTTCCTATCTGAATCTTCAGCCGTTCCGCCGCCTGATGGCCTATTATTAGGTTGTGTACGCTTTTTACGTGCTTGACAATCGCCTCGTTGAATTTGTCGCCGCCTACACGTATCGAACTTGTAACGACCATTCCGCCCAAAGAAATTACAGAGATCTCAGCCGTTCCGCCGCCTATGTCGCATATCATGTGTCCTGCAGGCTCGAATATTGGAATCTTAGCTCCGATGGCGGCAGCCTTGGATTCCTCTATCACCTCGACTTCCTTTGCGCCGGCTTTTAGGGCGGCCTCTATCACAGCCCTTTTTTCTACGTCCGTGATGCACGAAGGAATTCCGATTTTCATGCGTGTAGATTTTATTATCTGATGGCGTGGGATTATTTTCTGTATGAAATATTTTATCATGCGCTCGCAGCTGTCTATGTCCGAAATAACCCCATCTGCAAGCGGTCTTATTGCCATTATGTTGCTCGGAGTTTTCTCAAGCATGTTCTTCGCATCCTTTCCGACCGCAACGATTCTTTTTGTTCCTTTTTCGACGGCAACCACCGAAGGCTCATCGATAACGATTCCTTTGTTCCTCACGTAAATCAGGGTGTTGCATGTTCCAAGGTCTATTCCAATGTCTGTAGAAAATCTGTCAAAAAATCCCATAAATCCTCCCGGATTTTCATAACTTTTAGTAACTGATTATAGTTTAATTTTCTTCGTTAGACAATAAAAAGCGCTCATAATGCAAAGATTATTTGGCGTATTCGGAAAGTTTTGAAAGTGCGCCCGAATGATTCACCTGAAGTTTCAAAGCCTTGCGCCATTCAGAGCGGGCTTTTACCATGTCGCCCTGTTTTTCATAAAGCACGCCGAGTCCGTAGTATGCGTCCGCCGAATTCTTGTTTTTTCTAAGGATTTCCTCGAATTCCGCCTTCGCATCCGAAAAATTCTTTTCGTCGGTGTATATTGCGCCAAGAAGCCCCATCGCCCTGAGGACAAGAAGTTCATCGGACGATTCTTTTTTTATCCTGTAAAGGTATTGTTTTGCGGCGCTTGTTTGCCCGACTTTATAATACTGCTCGGCAATCGAAATCAGAAGAGAGTCGGATTCTCGAAGAAGAAGGGCTTCTGTGAAACTGGATATGCTTTCCATCGGCTTTCCCAACGCGGCGTAACTCAAGCCCATGTATTCAGGAATGTCGTTAGCTTTGTATCCGTTATCCTTTGCAAGCGAAAGATATTTCAACGCAAGGTCCGCATAATAGAAGGACGTAACGGTGTTCTTGTAAAAATATGCTTTTCCGAGCATATATTGAAGCTGCGGCACAAGGCTTTTTTTTGCGGAAAAAAGCGCAAGTCGCATACAGTTCACGGCTTCGTCAAGATAGCCTTGCGAAAGCGACGTGTCCGTCTGCGAGACAGCAAGATAAAAACTTGAATATCCATGGTATGTGAGTGCTGTGTTGCTGAACGGCTTACGCTCCAGCATATGGCTTGATATTTCGTAGACCGCCTCGTAGTCGTATGCCTTCCATTTTTCGGTCAGGGAAAATACCGAAGATGACGTGTATAGATAATTCTTTATTTTTCCATACGCAAAAAGAAACGCAAGAAAAAAAACTACCGCACACGCAAGGACAATTGACGTGATTAGTAACGTCTTGCTTTTTTTCCTGTATACAGAGGCATCGGATTTTTTTTTAGTGTCTTCGAATATATCGTTTTTTTTCATCGTACATAAAAAAGCAGGCAGGACGGTAAGCCGGATTCTGTCGTTGCAAAGCAACACGACCATCTATCTTGTCCCGTCTGTTGCCAGAGGTCTCCAGCAATATACCCGAAGCCGTTGCACGGAAAGGCAGTGGCTTCTGCTCTATTTTGCTCCGGATGAGGTTTGCACTGCTACAAATGTTACCATTTGCACGGTAGTCTCTTACACTGCCTTTTCACCCTTACCCTTACGGGCGGTAATTTTCTGTTGCACTTTCTGTAATCCCGTGCTTTTCGCAAAAACGCAAAGAAACACAGGATTCCCGGTAATTACCCGGCATCTTTTCCGTCGGAGTCCGGACTTTCCTCGCCTAAGAACAATATCATCATTTTCTGCGGCGCGATCGTGTCCTACCTGCGTAAATCACAAAAACAGCCGATACGAAATATCTTAGTCTTCCGTATCGTCCTCGACATCCTCTTCGATGAGTTCCTCGTCGTCCTCATCCTCGTCGCCTTCATCCAAGGATTCCGAATCGATGTCGTCCTCGTCGAGTCCGTCGCTTTCATCCTCGTCGTACTCGTCTTCCATCTCGTAGTCTTCGTCAAGGTCTGAAAGACTTCCTGCGTCATTGAAGAAAGATTCCTGGGAATCCTCGTCAGAATCCAAGTGATAAAGAATTCGGCTGCAGTACGGACAGAACAAAATGCTGTCGCCCTCCCTTACCTCGTTCGCAAACTGAGCCGGAAGAATCATGTCGCAGCCTGTGCAAACTCCGTTTTTCACGGCGACGATTCCTTCCGAATTCCGCTGGATTATCCTCTGGAATTTGAAAAGAATCTCCTGATCCATGGAAGGGGCAATCTTGTCTTCCTCGGTTTTAAGCGTCTGGAGTTCCGAATTGTATTCCGCCACCTGCTTTTCAAGCGCCTTCCTGCTTGTGTCAAGATCTCTTTCCTGGGAATCAATCATCTCCTTTGTGGAGTTTATCTCGTCCTCAAGTTCGGAAAGTTTCTTTTCCTCTTTTTGAAGTTCCTTTCGTATTTCGGTTTCTTTCAAGGAAGCCTCGGAAATCTGCTTGTCAAGCGCCTCGTATTCCCTGTGGGTGGTGATGTTGTCCATTCCCCTTTCGCCGGCTTCTCTGGTCTTGACCGCCTCGTCCAGTTCCAAGGAAAGCGCGTTCACCCTGTCCTTCACGGCATCATGCGCTCCGCTTTTTTCGATAAATTCCTTTTTGAGCGTTGAAAGAAGCTCGTCCTGCGAACCGAGTTGCCTTGGAGCTTCGTCTATCTTATTTTCAAGCTCGTATTTTCTTCCAAGTATGACCTGAAGACTTTTCAGTTTCTCAAAAATCTCTGTAGTAACCATTAATGATTCCTTCCCACTGTTTTATTCCGTAAAATATATAGTAAAAGACGATTCATGTCTATAAAACGCATTGCCGGCGGAAAACTGAAATCAGGTCTCGATATAGTCCCTGAGTCCGTTCGCCCTTCTTGGGTGGCGTAGCCTCCTAAGAGCTTTCGCTTCAATCTGACGGATTCTTTCCCTTGTAACGTTGAAATAAAGCCCGACCTCCTCAAGGGTAAGCGAATATCCGTCGTCAAGCCCGAACCGCATTTTGAGAACCTCCTGCTCTCTCGGAGGAAGAGTTCCAAGCACGTCGTGAAGCTGTTCCTGAAGAAGAGTGTACGCTGTCTGGGTCGCAGGATTTTCGACTTCCTTGTCCTCGATGAAATCTCCAAGGGACGAATCCTCTTCCTCTCCGATAGGAGTCTCAAGCGAAATAGGTTCTCTTGCGACGTTCTTCACCTGCTTTACACGGGCAAGCGGCCAGCCAAGCTGCTGCGCTATTTCCTCGTCTGTGGCTTCCCGACCGAGTTTTTGCATGAGCTGCCTGCTTTCCCGGACCACCTTGTTTATCTGCTCTATCATGTGGACGGGAACACGGATTGTGCGTGCCTGATCCGAGATGGAACGGGTTATAGCCTGCCGAATCCACCATGTGGCATATGTGGAGAATTTGAATCCTTTCCTGTATTCGAATTTTTCCACAGCTTTTATTAGTCCGATGTTTCCTTCCTGCACAAGGTCAAAGAACTGAAGCCCCCTGTTCGTGTATTTTTTTGCGATGGAAACCACGAGTCTTAGATTTGCACTTATGAGCTTGTTTTTAGCCTGCTCCACCATGCGCGCGCCTCGTTTTATTTCCTTTGCTTTTTCCAATATGTCTTCGATGGTGTTTTCGAACTCGTATTCCATCCGATGAAGCCTTCGGTCGATTTTCTGGATTTGTGTGTAGATTTCCCTGATGTCGTCCGTGGTCATGTTGAGTTCCGCCTCAAGCTTTGCGGCTTCGCTTCTCATCGAAATCCTTCGGCCTATGCTCCTTAGTTCCGACGGGCTTGAGATCCGAAGTTCCTTCATTTTCTTTTCCTGCTTATGATGGCATTCGTCTATTTTGAGCGTCGCATCGGCGAATTTTTGAGTGAACTTGTCGAGTTCCTCCGTTTGGATGTCGATTTTCTGCAGCTGCGGCTGGATGATTTTCCTTAGTTCCAAAAGCTCCGGGTCGTCGAAAATCCTTGCTGTCTGGCTGGTCTCGAACATCTGCTTTCTGAGGGACATATACTGCTTCATCTCGTTGATTACAGGTTTTATGTATTCGCTGTAGCAGCTTTTAAGGCGGCGTTTTTCAGCCATTTCCTCGTTTATCTCTTTTCTCGGCCGTCCCGGCTCGTGGATGTCTATCCTTGCGAACGCTTTCTGGGCGACGACAAAGAATTCAGGAATCATTATTCCCGAATTCAAAATAACATCTTTTATGATGTTGTTTCCGTCTTCCATTTTTTTTGAGAGGATGACCTCCTGTTCCGCTGTAAGAAGATTTTCCTTTCCGATTTCCCTAAGATAAAGCCGGATAGGATCGTCCACGTTGGATTCCTTGTTGCTATTCACAAGACGGGTTTTGTCGTTGGGGACTTTAGCGGCGTCCTCATCGACGGTCTCTGAGTCCTCGCCTTCGTCCTCAAGGATACCTTCGTCGGAATCCTCGTCGTCTTCCACGGGACTTTCCGCTTCCGGCTCTTCCTCGGCATCAAGTCCCGCTTCCCTTATCTCGATGTTGTTATTTGCAAGAATCTGCAGGACAGTTTCCATCTGCGGCGAATTAAGAAAATCCTGCCCAACAAGAGCAGCAATTTCGTCATAGGTTACGCTTTTTTTATCCACGGTAAATTCAAGAATTTTTTTGATTGAAGGGTTTTCTTCTTGTTCCATTTTACAACCTTGATTATTGAAAAAATTATTTTCTGAGCTTTATGTCGATTTGCATCTTCTCCGCAAGAAGTTTATCCATGTATTCTTTGTCGTCTTCCGTAAGCGGCTTGAACGTCCTTATGAGTTCCAGCACCTTATCCCTTTGCCTTTCAAGGCTTCTCCTTTTTATCAGCCTTACGGAATCATTCACGGCTTTCTCGGTGTAATCCGTAAATTCTCCGTTTGTAACGATGTCCGTTATAAGGCTTGACATTCTTCGGTCTTTGCAACGGTTAAGTATACTGTTCAGCGACAATGAATTTTGGGAAAAACATTCCTCCAGAATAATATAAAGTTCTTTTGCATAAGGGTCTTCGAAATCGTTTTCTGTCAATTGAGAACGCATTGTCCGGAATCTGTTCAGGTCGGCGACTATTGCCAAGACACTCCTTAACTCAGCTGTAAGCCTAAGATTCTTCTCCTCTGTCTTATGCTGCGTGGGGTCAGGCTCTCTATATTTTATGCGTCCGTTTTCGGCATTTCTACGGTTATGAAAATCCTTTCTGACTGCCTCCAGCCTTATGTTGAATGTCCGACTGAGTTGGTCAAGACAGGCGTCTTTTTGCACGCTAGACCGGAGTGACTCCACATAAGGGAAAAAAGCCTCGATAGCCTTTGCTTTTCCCTCAGGCGTATCAACAGGATACAAGTCGCCCAGCCTAGACAGTAAAAAGTCGCTGTCTAATATAGCATTGTTTACCATTCCGGTCAATGCTTCTTTTCCGAAATTCAGCATAAGTTCCGCAGGATCTTTTCCGCCTTCGATGTTTATGACCTTTGTGGTAAGGCCTGCCTTCCGGAGCATGAGGATTGCCCTCCAAGTTGCCTTTTCGCCGGCTTTGTCTGAATCAAACGAGAGAATCACCTCTTCGACGAACGGAGAGACAAGTTTTATCTGCTCTTCGGTGAGGGATGTTCCAAGCGGAGCCACCGCATATTCGATTCCAGACTGGTGGTAGCATATGCAGTCCATGTAGCCTTCGCAGAACACGACTTTTTTAGTTTCCTTTATGGCTTTACGCGCGAAATTGAACGCATAAAGTGTCTCTCCTTTCTTGAACTGAATGAGGTCGCCTGAGTTCAGATATTTGGGGCTGTTCGGGTTTTTCTCAAGCTGCCTTCCTCCCATGGCGACAACATCTCCCTGCCTGTCGAATATGGGAAACATGAGCCTGTTTGTGAAGAACGCGATGTCTGGGTAGTTCCTGCTGAAAAGTCCGGAGCCTTTCAGAAAATCGTCGCTGAAATTCTTTTTTTCAAGGAATCTTTTTAGCCACGTCTTTTCTTTTGGGGCGTAGCCCAGCCTGAACTTGTTTATCGTCTCGATTGTGATTCCCCGTCCGGTTATATATTCCAAGGCGTGCTTTCCCTGCGGCGTTTCGGTAAGCCAGTAATGGAATGATGTCGTTACCCTGTCGTAGAGTTCCATATATTCCCGCTTGAGTTTGAAAGTCGGGTCAAGTTCCGACTGCGAGGCAGAGCCTTCTTTGTACTTTATGGGAATGTTCAATTTTCTTGCAAGGAATTCCACGGATTCCAGGAAGCCTATTTTTTCCTGCTCCTGTATGAATGTGAACACGTTTCCGCCCACACCGCAACCGAAACAGTGGTAGACTTTTTTGTCCCTGCTCACGCTGAACGAGGGCGTTTTTTCATGGTGGAACGGACAGCAGCCTTTGAACGAATCGACTCCGCTCGGCTCAAGCTTTGTGTATTCACCTATGAGGCTTACTATGTCTACGGTTCTTGATACGGCGTCTATCGTTTCGGAGTCTATGAAAGGCATTATTCCTTGCTCTTTTTTGTGCTTGAACTGTATTTCTCGCTTATGTGGCGGGAAAAATCTTCCGTGAACACATGGCGGCCGCTTTTTTCGTCGGCAAGACGGAAGTAAAAATACTTAGTCTTTGGGGCTTCGGATACAGCCTGAAGTGATATAAGCCCCGGATTCGATATTGCAGTTGGAGGAAGGGATGCCCACTTGTATGTGTTGTACGGGCTTTCTATCGAAAGGTCTCGGTACGTTATAACGTCGGGGTGCGGTTTTCCTTCTATCTCGGTAATTATGTATTCGATTGTGGCGCAGGAATAAAGTCCCCAGCCGCTTTTTATCCTGTTCTTGAATACGCTTGCGATTAAAGGCGCTTCTTCGGGAATCCTGTATTCCCTTTCCACGATTGAGGCAAGGCGCACGGTGAAATCCAGTTCCTCCAAACTGAGTTTTTCCAAT
Organism: uncultured Treponema sp.; assembly: GCA_905372235.1. GTDB lineage: Bacteria > Spirochaetota > Spirochaetia > Treponematales > Treponemataceae > Treponema_D. Next base: position 31,124 of record CAJPOF010000006.1, on the reverse strand, counting down.
GACGGGATTGTCCTTGCATGATTGAAAAAATTGTCGACCATCATGCGTACCACGCTTTCTCCTGTCATTCCGGGATTGAAAAAATATGTGTCCGGGAAAAGGTAGCCTTCAAGGCTTGTGGAAGGAAGCCGGTAGGATTCAATTATCGCCCCGTCCTGCACCGCCCGGACGAACTCCGATTCCGGGCAGACGTACGCTTCTTCAAGCCGGCGACCTATCTTGGTTTTTGTAAGACCTTCCGGAAACGAGACTTTTATGTAGTCCTCTTTTCCGGATGTAAGAATGTCGTATATTTCAGAAAGCGGCATTGCGCTTGAAAGCCTGTAGACTCCGCTTTTTGGAGAAAACGGGGCTTTTGGACGGACAAACACGGATGCGAATATCGGGTATCTTGCGCCAAGATAAAAAGAAAGCGACGACCTTATTATTCCCATTTTTTCAAGGCGATTTCCAAGTTCCATCGCCGAAGAGCCGTGCGGTACATTAACGCTAAGTTCCACCGCCGAATCGCTTTTGTCCTTGGCTGAACACTGAAAAAAAAATGACGCACAGAACGCCAGAAATACGAGCGCAAATAAAGATGCAAGAATTAAAATCAGACTGGAAGATTTTTTCACCCTTCGTTCCCTGAAACTAGACTTCAAATTCCAGTCCCTCCGTCGCAAGGAAAATCTTGATGTCGGAATGGACTATATATTGCGCATACCATCTTGCGGCGGTCAGCATGGAGGCAATTTTCTTGTCGTCATACGAAGGCTCGTGGTGGAAAAGATACAAAGTCTTGATTCCCCAGTGTACCGAAAAATCTATCGCGCTGCAGAACGCAGAATGTCCCAAGTTCGCCTTCCTGTAGGATTCTTCCACAGTGTATTGCGCATCAAGGACAACCGCGTCTGCGTTCCTGAACACTGCTTCCTTTCCGGAATCCGCCTCGTAATCCTTTTCAGAAAGTTCAACGTCGGTTGCAAACACAAATTTCTTTCCGTTTTCCTCGAACGAATATGAAAAAGAATTTCCCGGATGGTTCATTCTGCAGAGTTTTATAGTGATTCCGCCTATTACAAACGGCTTTCCTTGAGAGAGCGTATGGAATTTCATGTTTTTCTGTACGGACTTGAACGACGCCGATTCCGGGAAAAAAGGAGTGTCCTGCTGTTTTTCAAAGTATTCTCTGAAATTCTCGAAGCCCGAATAGATGTCAAAACTCGCTTTTCCGTCGTATATGGGGTCAAAGAACGGAAAACCCTGTATGTGATCCCAATGGAAATGCGAAAAGAAAATGTTGTAATGATTGTCGGAAGGTTTTTCGCCTTTTTTTCCGTATGCCCTTATGCCGGAGCCTGCGTCAAGGATTATGTTTTCGTTGCCTTTTCCCTTGAGTTCCACGCATGGGGTGTTTCCGCCCACAGTCCCGAAAATCCATTCAGGAAGGTTTGAAAGGAATCGTTCCCTTGCATCCGATGATGAAAGATCCTTTACCCCTATCCTCTGCACGGCCGCCGTTATCTTTGCCTGAACCTGCTCTCCGGTAAGAGGTGCCGGAATCGAGCCTCTCACTCCCCAAAATTTGACTCTCATTCTCAAACCATTCCCTAAAGCTAGAGAACATTTTCCGTCAAAACCGACTGAAAATGTCCGCCTCTTTTAAGAATCAAAAAAGGCAAAAAAAAAGAGTTAGCGGTTATCTAACTCTCAAAGAAATTGGGGAGTATAGGATTCGAACCTATGAAGGCAACGCCAACAGATTTACAGTCTGTCCTATTTGACCGCTCTAGAAACTCCCCAAAAGCTGCCTGTAGGATTTGAACCCACGACCACGAGATTACAAATCACGTGCTCTACCAACTGAGCTAAGGCAGCGTCTGACTTTCCATGTCGAACAAAAGCGATGCTATTACAAACGGATAAAATAGTCAATGCCCCTGAATGATTTTTCTAAAAAGATTCAAATATTTGTCCGTAACGTGCTTCCACGAATTGAAGATTTTTACGTAGTTCGCTGTCCACACTGCCATGTCGCAGAATGTCTCAGGTTCTTTGAACTTCAGGTTCGATGCCCTTCTTATCGCACCGCACAGCTCTTCGGGCTTGTTCGGGGAGTAAAGGAATCCTGTCTCTCCGTCGATTATTTTTTTCAGTCCGCCTGTGGCGTTCGCTATCGGGATTGTCCCGAACAATTGGGCCACAAGGTCTTCCAGACAGCACGGCTCAAAATCGCTTGGGAACACCGCAAAGTCCGCCTGCGCCACGCAAAGCCGTGAAAGGCTTGGATTGTAGCCCTTGAAGTACACGATTTTTCCGGGATATCTTAGGGAAAGTTTTTCAAGTTTGCTTTCGATTTGCGGGTCTCCCTGCCCCACGACCGAAACCCGCACGTTTTCCATTTCGTTCAGAATCACGTCCATCGCATCCGAAAGAACATGAAGCCCCTTTTGCCACACAAGCCGTCCGTGGTATGTGAAAAAAACGCAGTCCTTTCCATTGGCGGGATTTGAAAGGTAGCCGTGTCGGACAAAATTTTCAAGATATTTTTTTTGATTTTCAGGGAGGGAGCGGGCGAACAAAGAAAAATCGTCCGCTTTTTCGCAGAGTTCAAGAAAGAATTTTCTGTTTGCAAGCTTTCCCTTGAAATCTTTTTCGCACGGATTCATGGCATAAGGAAGAAGCGATGATTCTGTATTTTCAGGCTCATACATGGAATATTCGATGCCGTTTGTTATTCCTTCGACTTTGATGTTCTTCAGGCTGAATATCTTGCTTAATCCGTCAGTTGATGCGCTGTATGAGGGATTCGTGATTTCCTCGGCGTAGAATGTTGAGACTGTAGTAAGATGAGAAAACTGAGCTGCGATCAGAAAAGGTTCCACCCGTCCTTCGTTCAGCGAATTTTCAAGCCAGTTCCATGGAAGTCCGGTGTAATGGAATGCTTCGTCTATGTTATAAAAATCATGGTGATACGCCGCTCCGGCGTTGTGTATCGTTACGACGGATTTTGTGTCCCTGAAAAGGTCTGGACGAAGAAGTTCTATGAACGCCGGAGTCATCGCCGTGGAGGCATCCTGGCAATGCACTATGTCCGGGGTGAAAATCTCTTTTCTTTCGCCGTAACTTGCCACGGAAGCGCAAAGAAGCGAATCAAGGAAATGAAAGTCCTCGTGTCCCTTTCCGCATTGATGGCGTGGATTTTCGCATTCCTCTTCCTTTGTGTATACGTACACCGCTTTTTTTTCAAGGAACGCAAGATGGTTCACGAAAACAACGTTTACGTTCGAGCCTGAAAAACGCGCCGTGGAATACGTAACATCAATCTGCTGAGCGCACAGGGAAACGCTCGACTGCGCAACACCGCTTTTAAAATCCCTAAGATTTTCGAGCGAAGTGCAACCGAAATACGGAATGAAAAGCGTGACATCGTTTCCCCTTTTGGAAAGGTTTTCGCAAAGCGAGAACGTCACGTCCTTGACGCCGCCTGCTTCGGAGATTCCTGCGCATTCCATGCTGACTATCCAGATTCTCATTGGTTTTCCGGCGATGTTCCGTCTCCTTTTTTTTCAGATGATTGACTTCCCGCATCGGAAAGATTTTTGAAAAACTGAATAAAGTTCTTGAAAGCCTTTTTTTCCTCATCGTCAAGGTTTTCCGAAGATGTTTTTTCTGCTGAGACTTCAAATCCTTTTTCAATCGAATCAATCATGCCTTTCCTTGCCTGTCTGTAAAGACCGTAGTCGGGGACATTCTGATTTAGCACGGTAAGTTCAAGAACTCGGATGTCCTCATTTTCGTCGAAAAATTCTCCGGAACCCAAGATGTCCTTAGGTTCTATATAGTATGATGATTTTGGAAGATCTTCTGAAAATTTTTCGAACACGGCTTTCTGCGTGTATTGAGAAAAATCATCGGACTTCCGTTCCATGAACGAATCAAGCGACTTTTGGTCGGTGATTTTTCCTTCTTGCATGAGTCTCACGATTCCGGACGGAGAAATCGCCATCGAAAGGTTCAGTTCTATTTTGTAGGAAAAATCAGTTTTTCCCTGAACCGCCGTTCCTATCACATCCGATGACGGAAGAAATCCTTCGACAGTTTTTTTGAAATTGTACGGAAGAATGGAAAACGACCTTAGTTCCGCATTCTTGGGAATCAGAAACTGCCAGTGCCACGAGAATTTTCCACTTTCTGCTACATTCGAAGAAATTCCGTTTGTCCTTGACACGACGATTCCAATAGTGTCGGGCTTAATCCTTATCTGAGTCCAGCCCAGAAAGAAAACGGCAGAAGAAAAAAGTAAGAGGAGTACAAGAAAAGCCTTGCCTTTTTTTGTCATTTTCCCACCTTGACTTGAAAAAAAACTTTTCCTAGTATAAGCAAAGATGTTCAGAACTTCAAGAAAAAAGAACAAGGACAGGCAGATTGCCTATTTCAACTACATCGATAATTTTTTTTCGGACGCACAGAAAACGAATGTGCCTCTGATTTTCAAGCTTACAAGACGTACGGTGCTGTTCCTCTTCCTGTTCCAGTCGGTGTCGATGATTTTCTACGGAATCGGAAATTATCAGGGGCTTTTGGATGAGAACATACTTTTTGTGGTAAAAACAGTAAAAATCACTTCGTTTTTTCTGTCCGTTTTTTCGCTTTCCGGTACTATCCAGACAATAGTTTTTCTCCGCACAGGAAAAAAAACTTCCCCTGCGTTCGTTCTTAATATTTCGCTTATGGCTTTCACTTTCATTCTGTCAATTGCGGCGATGGTGTTTTTTTCTCTGGTCGGAACGCTTTCCAAAGGTTTTCCGTCATGAAAAAGTTCCGCCTTCCCTACGTCCTTAAAAAATTTGACGAAGTTTTTTTAGAGCACGGACATTCAGCCTATCTTGTGGGAGGGGCTGTAAGGGACATGCTCATGGGAAAAGAAGCCCACGACTGGGACATAGCGACTGACGCAAGCCCGATGGAAGTAATGTCCATGTTCAGAAAAGTCATTCCAACCGGAATAGCGCACGGAACTGTTACGGTAAGGTTTCTGAAGCACGAAATCGAGGTTACAACTTTCAGGACGGAAAGCGGATATTCAGACGGAAGACATCCCGACACGGTAAGTTTTTCTAAAAATCTTGAGGAAGATTTGGGAAGAAGAGATTTCACGATGAACGCAATCGCAATCTCGCTCAGGGACGGACATATTGAAGATCCTTTCGGCGGAAGAAGGGACATAAAAAAACGTTTGATAAAAACCGTAGGAGAGGCAACGGAAAGGTTTTCCGAGGACGGACTTAGACCCGTCAGGGCAATCCGTTTTTCCTCGACGCTCGGTTTTTCCATCGAAAAAAAAACGCTTTGCGCCATGCAAAGCCCCTCCGTCCTTGAAAAGGTAAAGGGAATATCGATTGAAAGATTCCGGGACGAATTTAAAAAACTTCTTTCCTCTGAAAAGCCTTCGGTTTCGCTCAGGCTTATGGAAAGCACAAAAATCCTTTCGATTTTTATTCCGGAACTTGCAGACTGCCGAGGCTGCTCGCAAAAAGATTTTAGAGGTTTCCACGAGTTCGACGTGCTTGACCACCTTTTTCATTCCTGCGACGGTTCTCCAAAGGAAAAACTCAACGTAAGGCTTTCAGCACTTTTTCATGACATAGGAAAACCCGGCACTAAAAAAACGGTGAACGTGGACGGCATGGAAAAATTCACTTTCTACGGACACGAAAAATTGTCCTCGAAAATCGCGCGGAAAGTCCTTTTCAGATTGCGTTTTCCCAACTCTCTTATAGAAAACGTCTGCCATCTTATAGAAAACCATATGTTCCATTACGAGGAAAACTGGACGGACGCTGCGGTAAGACGCTTTATAGTGCGGGTCGGCTACGAGAACATCGAAGACCTGTTCGACCTTCGAATTTCGGATGTATACGGAATGCACGGAAAAAAAATCATGCCCGGTAGCGACACTTTAAAAAATCTTCTTGAACTTTCCGAACGTATAGAAAAAATCAAGGCGGAAAAATCAGCGCTAAGTCTTAAAGACCTTTGTGTGAACGGAAAAAAACTTATGGAACTTGGAATCCCGTCGGGAAAGGACATAGGACTTATCCTTGAGCGATTGATGGAATCCGTACTTGACGACCCTTCTTTAAACACGGAGGAAAGTCTTCTTAAACTTGCGTCGAACATATGGAACGAAAGAAACAAAATCTCAAGATGAGTAAAACGATTTTTTCGCTATTTATCGTCCGGAAAAACAAAAAGTGTTTTCATAAGGCTTAAAAGAGGTTATAGTAAAGCCATATGATTTTTGAAATCCAAAATATCAATCCCAAAGTTTTTTTAAGGAGACATGATTATGCCTAAAAAGATTACCGTCATCGGCGCAGGTCAGGTAGGTTCCACCATTGCGTTCACCCTCACCCTGAAAAGGCTCGCCTCAGAAATTGTCCTCATCGACATAGCGAAGGAACGGGCTATGGGCGAAGCGATGGACATTCGTCAGGGAACTCCGTTCATCGGTCCTGTTTCTATCCATGAAGGCGACTATGAGGACGCAAAAGACTCTGATATCGTTGTACTTACATCAGGAGTTGCAAGAAAGCCCGGACAGACTCGCCTTGAGCTTGCCCAGACGAACGTTGACATAACAAAGTCTATAATTCCGCAAATCACAAAGGTTGCTCCCAATGCACTCTATGTAATCGTCGCAAATCCTGTTGACATCCTTACATACCAGTTCGTGAAGACATCCGGCATTCCTGCAAAAAGGATATTGGGAACAGGCACTATGCTTGACACTGCAAGATTCCGTGCAAGAATCGCAGAAAATTACGGTGTGGGACAGGAAAATGTACACGGTTACGTGTTCGGCGAGCATGGAGACTCATCTTTCATTCCGTGGTCGCTTGCAAACATCGGCTCGATTCCTGTAGACAGATACGCAAAGGCATACGAGTCTTCAGAACTTCCATCGTTCAGCAAAGATGACGTTGAAGACTATGTACGAAGGTCCGGCGGAATCATCATAGCCGCAAAAAAATGCACGAACTATGCCATAGGAGTTACGACAGCGACACTCTGCCAGGCGATATCTTACAGCACGGGAACATTGCTCACTCTTTCTACAATGCTGAACGGAGAATACGGAATAGAAGATGTATGTCTTTCAATGCCGTCCGTAGTTTCTAACGAAGGTCTCAAGAGCCGGCTTGTAGCTCCTCTCACAGACGAGGAAGTGGGACTTCTTAGACACAGCGCAGACTGCCTCAAAGATGTAATAAAGCAGTTGAATTTCTAGGCTTTTTTAAGCCGAAAAAAATCCACAGTAAGAAAGACTGTGGATTTTTTTTGATTGCGAACATAACCTGCAAATATTTTAGGAGATTTTTTATGGAATACAGAATCGAACACGACTCAATGGGAGAGATGAAAGTCCCGAAAGACAAATACTGGGGAGCCCAGACCGAACGCAGCCACGAGAATTTCGAGATAGGAATCGGACTTGAGACTATGCCCCGTGAGATAACCAAGGCTTTCGGCTACCTTAAAAAAGCCGCGGCCATGGCGAACGCATCCCTTCGCCCGGAAAAGATGACCGAGGAAAAACTCAAGGCTATCTCGACCGCATGCGACGAGGTGATATCCGGAAAACTGAACGACCACTTCCCTCTTGTAGTGTGGCAGACCGGAAGCGGAACGCAGAGCAATATGAACGCGAACGAAGTTATAGCGAACAGGGCTAACGAGATTGCCGGAAATAAAATCTGCCATCCGAATGACGACATAAACATGAGCCAGTCTTCGAACGACACTTTTCCGACGGCGCTCCATATATCCGCAGTATGCGTGATAGAGGATAAACTTTTTCCTGCCATAGACAAACTTTCCGAGACATTCAGGCGGCTTGAAAAAGAAAACGAGGGAATCGTAAAGTCCGGAAGAACCCATCTTCAGGATGCGGTGCCTGTTTCGTTCAGCCAAGAAATCTCAGGATGGAGAACATCTCTTGAACGAGACAAAGAGATGCTGGAATCGTCCCTAAAATACTTGAAGGAACTTGCGCTTGGCGGAACAGCCGTCGGCACGGGACTTAACGCTCCCAAGGGATTCGATTCAAAGGTAGCCGAGTGCGTCTCAAGTCTGACCGGAAAAACTTTCACGACCGCGCAGAACAAATTTCATGCGCTTACAAGCAAGGACGAACTTGTATTCGCCCACGGAGCAATAAAAGCGCTCGCCGCAGACATGATGAAGATTGCGAACGACGTGCGCTGGCTTGCGTCCGGGCCTCGTGACGGACTTGGAGAAATATTCATTCCTGAAAACGAACCCGGCTCATCTATAATGCCGGGAAAGGTAAACCCAACGCAGTGCGAGGCGGTTACGATGGTCGCCGTTCAGGTGATGGGTAACGATGCCGCCGTGGGATTTGCCGCAAGCCAGGGAAACTTTGAACTGAACGTGTTCATGCCGGTGATTGCGTACAATTTCATCCAGTCCGCACGTCTTCTTGCCGAAAGCATGGAAAGTTTCAACAAGAACTGCGCCGTCGGAATAAAGGCGAACAAAGAGAAGATGAAGCACAACCTCTACAATTCGCTTATGCTCGTTACGGCTTTGAACCCTTACATAGGTTACGAGAACGCAGCAAAGACCGCCCACAAGGCATACGACGAAAACATCTCACTGAAGGAAGCGTGTGTGGCTCTTGGATTTTTGACTCCCGAAAAATTCGACGAGGTTTTTAAGCCGGAAGAAATGGCATTCCCCCATAAATAGACGGGAAAGCCGAATACTTTCGAAAATCCTTGTCATTTTCAAAAAGCGGCAAGGATTGTAAGGGCTTTCGTTCGGGTATCATCCCGAACGAAAGTTCAAGATAAAAAGGCGGCTTCTTGCCGCCTTTTTATCTTGAATGGAGCGAAAGCGGAACCCTGAAAAGCCTGTTTTTTGCGGAACGCAAAAAGCCGTCCAAGAAAAAACAAAAAAAACAATGAAAACACTTTTTCCGAACATATGAATAACTGCTTAAATGTTCAATCTTAATTTTATATAATATATGACTTTGTTTTAAAATTTATCGTTTTTTATATTCACATAAAGAAAAAAAGAGTTTATAATTCTCAATAAGATATACAGCGGGAACTTTATATCTCTAAATTAGCACATTTTTATATACGTAACTTTATACTCTAGGAGCAAGTATGACATATTCTTATTTTCCTGGGTGTACGCTAAAGAACAAGGCTGTGGAGCTTGATCTTTATGCGCGCGCATCTGCGGAAAAACTGGGGTTCACGCTTGAAGAAATACCTGAGTGGCAGTGCTGCGGCGGAGTCTATCCCATGGGTTCTTCCGAAGTGGCCTCTAAACTTTCTTCAGTGCGTGCATTGGCGTATTCCCGTGATTCCGGGCAAGACTTGGTGACACTCTGTTCCGCATGCTACAACGTCCTGAAGCAGGTGAACTCTGACATGCAGAACGACCAGAACACAATCCTGAAGGCTAACAATTACCTTATGGAAGACTCTATTGAGTATCACGGAGAGACTAAGGTTCTTCATTTTCTTGAGGTTCTGCGTGATGTTGTAGGCTGGGACAAGGTGAAGGCGGCTGTGAAAAATCCGCTTAGAGGAAGGAAAATCGGAGCGTACTACGGCTGCCTTCTTCTCCGTCCTGCAGGCGTTATGCAGTTCGACGATCCTGAAAATCCGAAAATTATCGAAGATTTCATAAAGGCGATAGGAGCTACTCCTGTAATCTATGCGCAGAGAAACGAATGCTGCGGAGCTTACGCCATGTTCGAAGATTCTTCGATTCCCAAAAACAGAGCAAAAGCCATCATTTCCAACGCCGAGGATTTTGGCGCGGAACTTCTTGTTACAAGTTGTCCGTTATGCCGCTACAACCTTATAAAGAACAGGAAAGGAAGTTCTGTGGATGTCATATATTTTTCCGAACTCCTTGCCGAAGCTCTTGGAATCAAGGAGGAGGTTCTTGCGTCCAAGGGGCAAAAAGTCCTTGAGGAGGCGGTAAATGCTTAAAGGCGAAATGGAAATCCTTAAAAGTCAGATTCTTGAACTTGGCGGAGTCAACACAAGCAAATGCATGGTCTGCGGAAAATGCTCTGCGACCTGCCCCAACTATGATGCGATGGAATACCATCCGCACCAGTTTGTGCAGATGGTCGAAAAAGGAGAAATCCAGCCTCTGATTGAAAGTTCATCCGTATACGCATGTCTTTCATGCTTCGCCTGTCTTGAGCGATGTCCAAGGCAGGTAGAGCCTGCAAAAGTAATAGACGCCGTACGGCAGTTCGTGGAAGGAAAACGGGGTCCACACCATTTGGATCCTGAGAAAATCCCTGAATTCCTTGACGAGGAAATCCCTCAGCAGGCAATCGTCAGCGCATTCAGAAAGTACAAGAAATGAGGAAGTGACAGATGGAAAGAATTGGTGTTTTTGTGTGTCACTGCGGCACTAATATCGCCGGCACGGTAGACGTGGCCAAGGTCGCCGAGGAACTTGGAAAAGTCAGCGGAGTAGCCTACTCCACCAACTACACATACATGTGTTCTTCCGCCGGTCAGAAAATGATTGAGGACAAAATCAAGGAACTGGATCTTACCGGTGTGGTTCTTTGTTCATGTTCTCCTAGAATGCACGAAAAAACGTTCAGGGCATGCGCAGAACGAGCGGGGCTTAATCCGTATAAAGTTGAGGTCGCAAACATACGCGAGCAATGTTCCTGGGTCATGAAGGACATTCCGAGCGCAACGGAAAAATCCATCGCGCTTGGAAAAGCTGCCATAGCAAAAACTATACTGGACACCCCCCTTACTCCCGGCGAAACGGCAATGACAAAGAGGGCTTTGGTCATAGGCGGCGGAATAGCCGGAATCACGGCAGCTCTTGACATAGCAGACGCAGGTTTTCCTGTGGACATAGTTGAAAAGAACGTCACCATCGGCGGAAAGATGGCGATGCTCGACAAGACATTTCCTACATTGGACTGCGCTTCCTGTATCGTAACTCCAAAAATGACAGAGGTCAGCCAAAACGCAAACATCAGGATTCTTTCGAATTCGGAAGTCTGCGGGGTCAAAGGATACATAGGAAATTTCTCTATAGATATAAAAAGGCATCCAAGATTTGTGGACGAAACAAAATGTACAGGATGCGGAGAATGCATAGAAAAATGTCCGAACAAGAAAGTCCCAAATCCGTTCAACCTTTATCTGAACAACAAGAAGGCAATCGACATTCCTTTTGCACAGGCTGTTCCTAAAGTCGCAAACATAGATGCCACGCAGTGCCTTCACATAAAGGCGCTGAAAAACGGAAAAGACAATGTCTGCGGATTCTGCCAGAAAGTCTGCGGAGTCGGGGCAATAAACTTCCACCAAAAAGAAGAAATCATCACGGAAAAGTACGGAGCTATCATAGTCGCCACAGGATACAATCCGATTGGGCTTGAGAAATTCGACGAATACGCATATTTCCAAAGTCCCGATGTGGTATCTTCTCTTGAGTTCGAACGTCTATGCAATGCGTCAGGACCTACGAACGGGCATCTGCGCCGCCCCTCCGACGGAAGAGAGCCAAAGGAAATCGTATTCGTGCAATGCGTAGGTTCCAGGTGTTCTGCGGATTCAAGCAAGGGACATGAGTATTGCTCGAAGATTTGCTGCATGTACACAGCCAAGCACGCAATACTCACAAGGGATCATTATCCTGACACAAGGATAACGGTGTTCTACATCGACGTGCGTACTCCCGGAAAAAACTTTGACGAGTTCTACCGGAGGGCTGTCGAGCAGTATGGGGTTGACTACATAAAAGGTCAGGTAGGAAAGATAACCCCTCTCCCTGACGGAACGCTTGACGTGCAAGGCTCGGATCTTATTCTGAACCGGCAGGTGCATATAAAAGCGGACATGGTAGTTCTTGCGGCGTCCATAGAGGCTGATAAATCCGCCCGTCCTCTTGCCACAATGCTTGCAACTTCCATGGACACAAACGATTTCTTCCTTGAGGCACACGCAAAACTCCGCCCTGTGGAAAGCCCTACAGCCGGAATCTTCCTTGCAGGATGCTGCCAAGGTCCTAAGGACATTCCGGAGACGGTAGCGCAGTCATCCGGAGCTGCCGCAAAGGCGATATGCCTTCTTGTAAAGGATAAACTCCAGAACAACCCTTGCACCGCACATTCCGACGAGAATATGTGCAACGGTTGCGGGCAGTGTGAGCATGTATGCCCTTATGGAGCGATAACATATGTGGACAAAGACTTCAGAGGACCTAACAGGACAACGGTAACACGCCATGTCTCATCCGTGAACAGCGCGATGTGTCAAGGCTGCGGTGCATGTACGGTAACTTGTCCGTCCGGTGCAATGGACCTGAACGGATTTTCCAACAAGCAGATTTTGGCGGAGGTTGATGCATGTCTTTAGAAAACGAAAATGCCGATGAAAACGCAGTATGGACACCAAAAATCATAGCATTCTGCTGCAACTGGTGTTCCTATGCGGGCGCGGATCTTGCCGGAAACAACCGCCTTGAATATCCGCCGAACGTAAAAATCGTAAGAATTCCATGTTCGTGCCGATTGAACCCTCTTTTTATCCTGAGGGCGTTCCAAAAAGGAGCTGACGGAGTGATACTCTGCGGATGCCATCCCGGAGACTGCCACTATTCCACAGGAAACTATTTTGCCAGAAGACGAATGACATTGCTTTTCAGCCAGCTTGATTTTTTGGGAATAGAAAAAGGACGCACAAGGGTGGAATGGTGTTCCGCCGCAGAAGGAGCAAAGTTCGCCGGAATAATGAATGATTTCGTCCAGCAGGTGAAAGCCCTTGGCGAATGCAAGAAACTGGAGGACGTAAGATGCAAGAACTAAGCGACTTGATGAAAGAAAGAGCCAAGACCTTGCTTAGCGAAGGCAAAGTCCAAAAGGTCGTAGGCTGGAAAAAAGGTCTTTTTGAAGACGATGTAACTCCGGCTGTCTTTGAAAACGCAGACGAACTTGAAAACGGCTTTGTATTCAACAAATTCTGCGCGGCAAACCTTTCAAAATACCTTATCGAAATCACAAAGAGCATAGAGACAAGAAAAAGCACTGTCAGAATGAACAACATCATGGCAAAGCAGAGAGACCCTTCAAGCGAGGATGCGCCAATTCCTTCTGAAGTCGTGATGGTTTTTCTAAAACCCGGCGACACGTATTCGTTCACAGAACTTTTGAAGGAAAACCGCATAAAAAGAGAGGACGTTTATGCCGTCGGTGTTCCGTGCCAGGACAGCCTTGACGGAGGTGCGATGTGCGAAAGCTGCGCCGGGAAAAAACACGTCTCCTGCGATGAACTTCTAGGAGTTGACGAAAACTACGAGTCAGGAGAGTCTGAACGGCTCAAGATTCTTTCGGATTTTGAATCCATGAGCGAGGATGAAAAGAACGCATTCTGGAAAAACGAATTTGCACGTTGCATAAGATGCAACGCCTGCAGAAATGTCTGTCCCGCATGTACTTGCGAAAAATGTGTTTTCGACAACAACAAGCTCTACACGACCCAAAAAGTCGCAGAAACCAGTTTCGAGGAATCGCTTTTCCATATAATCCGAGCCTGGCATGTGGCAGGGCGTTGCACCGACTGCGGAGAATGTTCACGGGTCTGTCCACAGCAGATTCCCCTGCACCTTCTAAACCGCAAATACATCAAGGACATAAACGAAATATACGGAGAATATCAGGCAGGAAGCGACATGGAGACTAAAGCTCCTATGCTCAAGTACACGACAGGCGATGCCGAGGCAAGCATCGTATGGACCCGCTCTCAGCGAGGAGGTGAAGACAATGCTTAGTATTTCGCTGGATAAAATCGACACGCTGTTCTCGTTGATCGGAGAAAACCAGCCGCTTTACCTTCCGTGCGACAATCCTACAGGAGAATCGGATTTCAAGCGATGGGAAAAAGGTGCTGTCCTTTCGGGAAACCTGAAGACAGTCCGCTCCGCGAAGGACTTCTTTTTTCCAAAAACGGAGCATATGGTAAGCTATGAGATTGACGGGAAGTCCATCAAGATAATAGATCCAAGAAAAGAAGCGGAAGATTTTGTGATATTCGGAGTGCGGCCTTGCGATGCTGTGGGGCTTACCGTAATCGACAACGTATATTTGAAAATGAATCCGGTGGATTCTTACTACAGTAACCACAGGGCTCACGGAACGGTGATAACTCTTGCCTGCAACGAGCCTTTGAGGACCTGCTTTTGTTCCACCTACAATATCGATGCTTCCCTTGAGAACGACACGAACGGTTCAGCCGGGGATGTAAGTTCATGGCTTACCGACGGAAAATTCTTTTTCAAGCCGAACACCGAAAAGGGAGAGGCGTTTATCGAAAAAGCAAAATCAGTCCTTTCCGACGATGATGAAAAGCCTGTCGAGGCAGAAAAAAAGGCAATCAGGGAAAAGACGGAAAAACTTCCGTTCGCACACATGGATCTTTCGAAGTTTCAGGGAAAGGATATGCTAAAAATATTCAACTCAAGGATATGGAAAAGCGTAGCTGAATCCTGCGTGGGATGCGGAACATGCACATACGTCTGTCCGACATGCATGTGTTTCGATGTCCGGGACTTCGACACCGGACGAGGAATCCGGCAGATAAGATGCTGGGACTCGTGCATGTACAACGATTTTACACAAATGGCAGCCGAAAACCCAAGGCACACCCAGATTGAACGAAGCCGGCAGAGGTTCATGCACAAGCTCATGTACTATCCCATGGCGCACGAAGGTCTTTTCCAGTGCGTTGGCTGCGGTCGCTGTGTGGAAAAATGTCCTGTGAACATGAACATAGTCAAAGTCATAAAAGCGGTTCAGGAATCCAGTGATATTTAAGGAATAGGAGAAAACGATGGAAACAAACGAAAACTTTATTCCTTATGTAGGAAAAATAATCGATATAAAGCGAGAGACTCCTGACGTAAAGACTTTCAGCGTTGTCTCTCTTGACGGAAAAAAACTCTTCGACCACATCCCAGGTCAGTGCGCGATGCTCATAGTTCCGGGGGTCGGGGAATCTATGATTTCAATCACCTCCTCTCCTACACTGGAAAGCCACATGGAATTCTCCATAAAAAAATGCGGCGTAGTGACCGAATACCTTCACAATGCGACCATTGGACAGGAGATATGCGTTAGAGGTCCTGTAGGAAATGGTTTTCCTGTGGAAGGCGCACTCAAAGGAAAGGACATACTTGTGATAGCAGGAGGAATCGGAATCGCTCCGGTGCATTCTGTGGTGAACTACATGATGGACAACAGGGAAAACTACGGAAAAATCCAAGTGATATACGGCTCAAGGTCAAAGGCGGATTTGGTTCGTCTTGACGAGATGCAGAACGTATGGATGAAACAGCCCAACTGCTCTATTGACCTTACGATTGACCGTGCGGAGGATGCGTGGAATGGACACGTCGGATTTGTGCCTCCGTTCATAACGGAACTCAAACCGGACGCCGGAATGACCGTAATCATGTGCGGACCTCCAATCCTTATCCATATGTCGCTAAAAATACTGAAGGAACTCGGCTTCAAGGAAAACCAGATTTTCACGACCATGGAAATGCGCATGAAGTGCGGAATCGGTAAATGCGGCCGCTGCAACATCGGTGACAAGTTCGTCTGCAAGGACGGGCCTGTGTTCAGTTTTGACAAGCTTGGAGAACTTCCGCCTGAATATTAGCGGATTCTCTCTAGATTTTTATCGATATCTTGCGACTTTCCGAAGGAAGTCCGCAAGATTCAAGAATCAATTTCGGCGCGCATCCCAGTCGCACCTAGGAGAATATGAACTATGACAGAAACAAAAAAGATTGCCACAATATATCTGTTCGGCAAAAAATATCAGGTGCCTGCAGAACTTACTGTTATGAATGCCATGGAGTACGCTGGCTACCAACTGAAACGAGGTTGCGGCTGCAGGAACGGCTTTTGCGGAGCATGCGCCACAATCTATAGGGTAAAGGGCGAAAACCAACTGAAGACATGCCTTGCCTGCTCCCAAAAAGTGATTGACGGAATGTATATAGCGACCCTTCCGTTCTTTCCGCTTGTAAAGCAGCTCTACGACATAAACAAAGTCAAGCCTGAACAGTCGGTGATGATGCAGCTCTATCCTGAGATATATTCATGCGTAGGATGCAACGCCTGCACAAGGGCATGTCCGCAGGATCTCAAGACAATGCAATACATCGCATACGCCCAGCGTGGAGATTTTTCAAAATGCGCAGACCTTTCGTTCGACTGCATAATGTGCGGATGCTGTTCATCCAGATGTCCTGCAGGAATAAGCCATCCTCAGGTGGCTGAGCTTTCAAGAAGGCTGAACGGTAAATACATCCAGCCCAAGAGCCAGCACCTTTTGGACAGGGTGAACGAAATCTACGAAGGAAAATGCGAGATTGCCCTCAAGGAGATGATGGAAAAACCTTTGGCAGAAATCAAGAATCTTTACAACACCAGAGAAATCGAGAAATAAGGCGGAGGAAACGGACTATGTATGGAAATTATCTTGACGAGGAAGCAAAAATTGTAACAGAAAGGCGTGAGGAAAACCTCAAGTTTGAGCATGCGCGTCTTACCGCCGAAGAAAAAGACGAACTGCTCTTGGCTTTTCATCCTGACAGAATAAAAAGTCAGTTCGAGGAACTGAAAATCGGTCCGAACAAGGGCGAAAAAGCGCCTATCGAACTTTTGAAAATGCTTCAGGCAAAACCAAGAATTTCGCCCGAACATATAGATTTGAACCACGTCGACTACGAAGCCGATGTTCTTGTAATCGGAGGCGGAGGAGCCGGAACGTCCGCCGCCATAATGGCAAGTGAGGCAGGAGCCAGTGTTCTTCTGGTGACTAAACTTAGGGTCGGAGACGCAAACACGATGATGGCGGAAGGCGGAATCCAAGCCGCGGACAAGGCAAACGATTCTCCTGCGCAGCATTACCTCGATGCGTTCGGCGGCGGACATTTCGACGGAAAGCCCGAACTTGTCGCAACTCTTGTGTCAAAAGCGCCGCCTGTAATAAAGTGGCTGAACGACCTTGGCGTGGAATTTGACAAGACAGAAGACGGAACAATGGTCACTACCCATGGCGGCGGAACAAGCCGAAAAAGAATGCACGCCTGCAAGGACTATTCCGGCGCAGAAATAATGCGCACCCTCAGAGACGAGACCCAAAATCGTGCCGAAAAAATAACAATAGTAGACTTTACTTCGGCAATAGAACTTATAAAGAACGACAAAGGAGAGGCTTGCGGAGCTGTCCTCATCAACATGGAGACGGGCGAACTTTACATCGCAAAGGCGAAGGTCGTCATAATAGCTACTGGTGGAGCTGGAAGGATGCATTATCAAGGTTTTCCTACCTCGAACCACTACGGAGCGACCGCAGACGGTCTTGTGATGGCTTACAGGGCAGGTGCGAAACTTTTGTATCAAGATTCGCTTCAGTACCATCCTACCGGCGCGGCATATCCAAGCCAGATTCTAGGTAAACTTGTAACTGAAAAAGTCCGTTCGCTAGGAGCAAAACTCATCAACAAGAACGGAGAGGTCTACATTCATCCTCTGGAGACGCGAGACGTGAACGCATCCGGCATAATCAGAGAGGTAAAGGAAGGCAGAGGTGTCAAAAACGACGTTCAGGATGCAGTTTGGCTGGACACTCCTATGATTGAGATGATACACGGCGAAGGGACGATACTAAAATCCATTCCCGCAATGTACAATATGTTCATAAAATACGGAATCGACATAAGAAAAGAGCCTATACTCGTCTACCCTACGCTCCACTACCAGAACGGTGGCGTAGAAATAAATGAGACCTGCCACACGAACATAAAAAACCTTCTTGTGGCAGGTGAGGCTTCAGGCGGAGTTCACGGAACTAACAGACTGATGGGAAATTCCCTTCTTGATGTCGTCGTGTTCGGAAGGGAGGCAGGAATAGAAGCGGGAAAAATGTTCAAGGACATTGAACTTTCAGAAACGTCAAAAATGAACCTTGACCACGTAAAAGCCTTCGAAAAGGAACGAGCCGACGCCGGAATCGACACCGACGATATTTCGCCTATGCTTCTTCCCCGCTACACGCATGGAAATCCGGAATTCGAAAAGAAAATTCCGGGAGCGAGCCGATAGATTTTTATAAAGCATTTATTGTTGATAAACTTTCGGCATATCCATATAATGACGGACATATCGATTTTTAAGAGGTAAACGGATGACATCTTATCTAGCCGGGGTATTGTATTCTGCCCTGTCGTTCATTTTTATAGTGTTTGCGATCGGGGCGTTTGGCTATCTTATAGGTGCCATAAAGATAAAGGGCATAGAACTTGGAACCGCAGGTGTCCTTCTTGTGGCTCTTTTATGGGGTGTGTTCATCAATTTTGTGCCGTCTTTTTCAATGGGAATCGCAGACGGCGCAAAAGAAATCGTGCTGTGGTCTGCAAAGATAAAAGGAAATTTCGGAATTGTCTCAAACATAGGAACGGCGCTTTTCGTGACAGCGGTGGGACTGATCGCAGGACCTAAATTTTTCCGCTCCTTCAACAGAGCGACAATCTCCTATATCCTTTTAGGCGTTATAATAATCGCCATCGGAGCCGGAACCGCAATCCTTCTTACGGTCCTTGACAAGGATATGTCATCCTCAATGGCTGTCGGACTTCTTACCGGAGGACTTACATCAACTCCTGGCTTCAGCGCAGGAAAAGAGGTCGCCTCGGCTATAGAAGAGGACGTAACCGCCGGCTACGGAATAGCATATCTTTATGGAGTCCTTGGGGTTGTCCTTTTTGTACAGTTAGTTCCAAAAATTCTAAAAGTGAACATGGAAAACGAAGTCGCCAATTTTCATGCGGCAAACACAGTAAAAATTCCTGAGCAAAGGGGAAGACTTTCCGCTCTTGACCCATTCGGATTTTTCCCGTTCTTCCTTGCCGTAGCGTTGGGATGCCTGATAGGTGCGCTGAGAATTCCGGGAATAAATTTCTCGCTCGGAAACTCAGGCGGCTGTCTTATCGGAGGCCTGATAGTCGGACATTTTGCGCATCTTGGAAAGATAGACTGCAGGATAAAAAAAGAGACGCTGAACTTCATGAGGGAACTGGGACTTGTCCTTTTTCTCATAGGTGCGGGAGTTCCCGGAGGCGTGAATTTCATAGAAAAATTCCACTGGTCATATTTCATCTATGGCGCAATAATGACATCCGTTCCTATGATTGTAGGCTTCCTGCTTGCAAAATACGTGTTCAAACTCAGCATATTGAACAACCTCGGCTCAATCACAGGAGGAATGACCTCCACACCTGCATTGGGAACGCTCATAGCGACGGCAAAAACGGACGAAGTATCGGCGGCATATGCTGCGACGTATCCGTTTGCGCTTGTTTCCGTGGTCCTTGCGGCAAAGATAATAATAATGCTTTTCTAGGAAAATGTTTAAGCCCGAAACATTTTTAAGTTTCCGGGCTTTTTTGTTTTTCCACAAAACCGAAAAGGAAATTCGCATAAAACGGTAGACGGAAATGCCGTCATTTGCTTGTCATGTTCATGACTCCGTCCCAAGATTCTTCAACGCCTTTTTCCGCATACAGCCTGCATCTTTCGGCAAACACGGCGGAAGCACCGTCTTCAGGATTAATTTTTCCCGCCTCGACGAAGAGTTTTCTTGCGTTCAAAAAATCCCTTGCAAGATACAGTTCCAACGCCTCGTGGAATTTTTCTATGCCCAAAAGAAGACTCGAATCCACCTCGTTTCTGAATCCGATCACATTGTAAAGCTGCACGGGAGTGGCTCTACCCACCACGCGAACCCTGTCAAGGCGTTTTGCGACAAGTTTTCCTTCGTTTTCGCCTCTGTTCGCGCTGAGCCACGTATCTTCCGAGCACATTATCCATGTCCCGTAAGCCTTGTTCACGCCTTCAAGACGGGCGGCAAGGTTTACAGTGTCGCCTATCATCGTATAGTTCAGTTTGCTGAAGGATTCCGTCTTGCTTCCCATGAGTCCCACGAACGCTTCTCCTGAATTTATTCCTATCCTTGTCTGGAACGGCTTCAGTTCAATCTCTTTTTCAGAAATTTCTCCGTTTTCGCCACGAACATTCACAATGTATTTTCTGAAAAGTTCTTTGTGGCTTTCGTTGAATTCTTTTTCAACCTTCTTCATGTTCACAGCGGACGCAAGGCAGAGGAACGCCCATTGGTCGGCGTTGTGCGTCTTCATCGGGTCCGGCGCTCCGAACATCGAGATTATCGCGTCCCCTTCGTATTTGTCGATAGTTCCGTTGTTCTTCAGTATTTCGTTGGACATCGCTCCAAGATATGCGTTCAGGTTCTCGATGAGTTTGTTCGGACCTTCGCTTCCGTAGATAAGTCCCATGTTCTCGCTGAATGTGGAAAATTTTTGAATGTCGCTGAACAGGGCGGATATGTTCTTTTTCTGCCCGTCGGTCTTGAACGCCTCCGGGTTCTTCCTTAAAGAATCGACCGTATCTTTGTTTGCGAACGAGGCTGCTATCTGAGTTATGAAATGTTTTTCCTTTGCGCTCAATATGAACCGTAACGCCATTCCGGACACAAAGTTTGAAAGCACAAAAAACAAATATACCGAAAACGGAATGTACAAGCCTGCAAAAACCATCAGAAAAACAGGGACGACCAAGGCAATGAAAAGCACGGAGCCGTTCGCTATGTTCTGAGCAGCATGAGTTCCCGAATGAAAGGCGAACATCACCGCTATGGAAATAAAAATCGCGGCTAAAAATCCGTAATGCCACGAAACAGGTCTTATGAAATTTTTCTGAAGAACCGTGTTCAGAACGTTTGCGTGTGTTCCTACATTGCAGTAAGTCCTGTCAAAAGGGGTCGCGCCAATATCCGTTGTGCTTGAGGCTGTGTTTCCTATTATGCATATGGATTCGTTTAGCCTTTTTCCAAGCTCCGTTGAACTTGATATGTAAGAATCCACGTTGTTCTTCAGCACATCGAATTCGTTTTTCAATGAAGCCTTAAACTCGTCTATCGTTTCCTTTCCGGCTACAGGCCTAAGTTCTTCAAGGCGCATATCTATTTCCTTGAAAAAATCCGTGGAAGCATATTTTTTTACGGAAGCGTAAAAATCGTTTTTCAGACCAAAATATTTTTCATACATCTCATAAGGGATTCCGTCAAAAGGTCGGTTTTCAATGTCGAATCCTGTGCAAAGAGAAAGCATATAATTTTTTTCATCTGCGATTCTGTTTCCCGTCAAAATCAGGTTTTCCGCCTCTCCAAGATACTCAAGCGGGCTTCCGTCTGCGTTCAACAGCGAAAGAGACGCTATGTTGTTCAGATTCTGATTTATGTCGTCCTCAAGGAATTTCAACTGCAGAAAAGAATAGACCGATTCATGCTTGAACGAATTCCCGAAATCCTTGTGAAGCCAGTTTATGAGCATCCGCCCGTGTTCGTCCAACGGAATCCTTACATCTTCCCTTGCGTCGGAGAAAGGGTATTTTGCCTCCCTAAGAATCAGAGTCCGCCCTTTCCGCTCGACCTGCCTCACGTCAAGAAAATCCAAAAGCGGGGCGAACGTAAGCTGACCTAAATGATTGCCGTTGTGATCGAAAAGAAGCTCGACCCGCCTTCTGACTCCGTCGCTATCCACCACCACGTTGGTGAATCCCACCCCCCTCGCTCTCGTAAGGAACGTATGAAGCGCAGGAGAAAATCCCGCAGCCTCTCCCATGTACTGGTCCACGGAGGTAAAGTGGTTGTCCTTTGGAATGCGTTTTTTTGAATCCGAGACGTTCTTTAGAAGAAGCCTTTCGTCTATGTATTTTATGTCCTCTTCGGTTTGAGAAAAAATTACTTCCCTCGTGTTCACCGTAAGCCATGTGTTTCCGAAAAATTGGATTGCCTTGGAAAAATATTCATCGTTGTCGCGGTAGGCGTTCTGCATCACAGAATCGTAAAGCTGGCTCATGGAAGGATTTATGACATCGTTTACAAGTTCGTCGGTAACTTTACGGATTTCCGATGGGCTTATATGTCCGCTTGAAAATCTTTCCCCCAAAAGATAGACGCTTTCTGCGATGTCGTTTCCCTGAACGTCGAATGCGTAGGTGATGTTCGGGATTGCGTCGGAGGGAACGCCCTTTTTTGACGGAGAAAGGTATTCTATATCGAACACAGCCCGTTCCGCCCCAAGTTCCTTCATCTGAATCAGAAGGTCCGCATAAATATCGCGGCTCCACGGCCATTCCCCCAATGCGTCTATGGACTCGTTGTCTATGTTGACGTGAAAAATCCGCTCGGACTGAACTGGCGGCTTTCTTAGCGAAAGAAGGATGTCGTAAAAACGGTAGTCAAGTTTCTTGAAGATTCCAAAAAAGCCGAATGCCGTGAACAAAACTACAAGCACCGAGCAAAACAGATAGTCCATATTGCGCACGAATATGGCTTTCATTTCTTTCTTTTTCATGGAAGGGATTGTAGCATAGATGAGCCTTTTTCCAAAGGTTTGCAATTTCATGTCAATGCTTCGTAGGCATCTTTTGCAGCCAGCTGTTCCGCCTCTTTTTTTGATTTTCCGCTCGCAGGCCCGTAAGACACTTCCCCAAGATGGACGGTAACCCTGAACTCCCTTGAGTGGTCAGGTCCTGTTACGGACACTGTTTTGTAGACCGGGCATTTCTTGCATTTTTTCTGATACATTTCCTGAAGAAGGCTTTTGTAATCCTTTCCGCCTGTCTTCTGGATTTTTCTTACCTCAGGAACGATGAACGAAAGCACATACTTTTGTGCGGCGGAAAATCCTTGGTCCGCATAATACGCGCCTATCACCGCCTCCATGCAGTCGGCAAGTATCGCTTTCTTTGTCCTTCCCCCGGAAAGCTCCTCCCCGTGTCCAAGGACCAGCATTTTGTCAAGCCCGAACTTCAGGGCGACCGGAGCCAAAGCGTCCTCGGAGACGACGGCGGACTTTATCTTTGAAAGATCCCCCTCAGAATTTTTTGTCATGTCGTTGTAAAGAAAATCCGCCGCCACAAGCCCCAGCACGGAATCGCCCAAAAACTCAAGCCGTTCGTTGTTCAAATCCTTGAAATTTATGTCCTCGTTTGAACACGAACGGTGATGGAACGCAAGGTCCAAAAGGTCAATATCTCTGAACTTCAAGCCGAGGTTCTTGCAAAAATCGATAAGTTTTTTCTTTCTGTCCGGGCTGACGCTCATGTAATGTCCTTGAACTTCTCCAGGAAAAGCCGAATCCTGAAAAATGTGTCCTCGAAAAAAATCCGCGCCAAGGAAACAAAAATCAGGTCAAAACAAAAAAACACAAGCCTTCAAAGACTTGTGTTTTTTAATTGGATTCGGATATGCCAAAAATTATTTAGCTTGCTCTGACTTGATGAAGTCGTAAGCGTCCCGAACAGTCTCGAACTCATTTGCCTTCTCGTCAGGAATACTTACTCCAAGTTCTTCCTCGATTGCGTAGACAAGTTCATAAGTATCAAGACTGTCTGCTCCAAGATCCCCACGGAAAGATGAGTCCAACGTGATTTTTCCAGCGTCAATCTCAAGCTTTTCTGCGATGAGTTTCTGAATTTTCTCAAACAATTCGTCCATATAAAATGCTCCCTTTTAGCCGTTAGATTCAGGTGTAATCACCTGACGTCCGCGGTAGAATCCGCATTTAGGGCAAACCCTATGCGACTGCACCAAGTTTCCGCAATTGTTACATTCTACAAGCTGCGGAGCCTTCAGCCTCATATTGATGCTCTGACGTCTCTTTGTTACGGCTTTAGATGTTTTCGATCTAGGTACTGCCATTATAACAACCTCACTAAATTAGAAAATTTCTGATTTACTGCGGTCTAATATACAACAGTTCCAATCAGCGTGTCAATTCATTATAACAGAATATGACATATTGTCTACCTGTTTCCCTGAAATTTCTTCTTCAAAGCCTTTTCCACCACTTCCGGGACCATTCCGGAGATGTCTCCGCCGAGTTTCGCAAGTTCCTTTATCGAACTGGATTTTAGAAGAAGGTATCTTTGATCCGTGGGGATAAAAACCGTTTCTATGTCGCCGTTCAGTTTGTGGTTCAGAAGAGAAAGTTCGAATTCGTATGAAAAATCGTTGGAATTCCTTACGCCCCTTATAAGAACCTTCGCTCCGACTTTTTTCGCATAGTTCACCACAATCTGATCCCATTCATGCACGGAAACGTTCCCGTACGGACGCACCATTTCCCGAAGGAAAGAAAGCCTTTCTTCCATATTAAAAAGCGATTTTTTTTCACTGTTCACGGCGACCACCACATCAACTTCGTCAAAAAGTCCGGACGCTCTTTGGATTATGTTCAGATGTCCGTTGGTGGGAGGATCGAAAGATCCGGGGAAAACTGCCTTTGTCACGCTGAAAATCCTACCCTGTTTGACGAAAATGCACAAGTGTTGTATCATGCTTGAATGTTCAAGAAAATCCTACTAGCATCACTAATTTTAACGGCGCTCATGTTCGTTTCATGTTCGTCTACGGAAACCGTCGCGGAAGCAAAAATATCCGCCCCCGTCGAAATCGCTCCCCAAGAGCCTGAGATGAAATCGGTGTCGGACGAAGCTTACGATGAATATTCGCGTTCAACCCACGACGTGAATATTTCCATTGAAGAATTTAACAGGGACAAGAAAGCAATTCTGAAAATCATAGAGGAACTTTCCGTCGTCATGTCGAACAAGGACTACAACAAGTGGCTTTCGTACATAGAGCCGGAATCAATAACGTTCTGGTCAAATCCCAACAACCTCAAGCTTGCCTCAAGAAGGCTTCCTGTAAAGAACATGAAATTGGCGAACCTCTACGATTATTTTATCTTTGTGTTCTGCCCGTCGAGGCGAGGAAGAACTGTGGATGAAATTCGCTACATATCCCTTGATTCGGTTAAAGCGGTGCAGAATTCCGGGGACGTCGATGTCGTCTACTATAATTTTGTGAAAGTGGACGGAAAATGGATGGTAAAGATTCCGCTGCTTTCAAGCCAGGAACAGTCCTGACATAAATTGTGGTTGATTTTTAAAAATCCTTGCCATATAATTATCTTCATTAGCAAACGCTGAATGTTTTCCAGGAGGAACATTTTATGAGAGTGTCAAAAAAGACAGTTTTTTTTATCGGAATGATAGCCCTGTGTTCGCTTGTTTTCGCACAGCAAGTTCAGAGACAGAGCACTAATACTTCATCAAAATCGGAAAGTTCGGTCGAGGAAGAATACTTGAACGACGTTGACGGCGTGGTCATGCTTGCGCTGGCGACTTCCGACGAATACGACAACAAACTGGTCGCCATGCAGTTTCTTGAGAATGCCGTGGATAACGGTAACATAAACGAGGATGTCATGAAGGCGTTGAACCAGCTTGCAGGCGAAGGAATCCACTCAAGGTCCTATACAAACGGAAGGCTGATGAACAACTACCCCGACATAAGAAGAAGGGCTTGTCTTGCGCTCGGAAAGGTAAAAACCGATGAAGCCAAGGACTGCCTAGTGTCGGTCGCACTTGCCGAAAGCGAGCCGATGGTAATTTCAGCCGCCGTGAATTCGCTCGGCGAGGTTGGCATAAACACAAACGACGAGGTTGTAGACGCGATAGCTTTCGCAAACAAAAGAAACCAGATTCTGAACCCCACTTCGTCCCTTGCGTCCGAAGTTATCGACTGCTACGCAAAACTTGCCGAAAAAACCGAGAACAAGAAGATAATTATCGATTCCCTTACAAGAATTGCCGCCGATTACCATTACATCACACCTGTAAGAAGCAAGGCTATAAAACTTCTTAGACAGATTTCTGGCACAAGCAGTTCCGAAGGAAAATAAGACAAGGAAATTAGGCAAGGATCGTTTGATGGAGCCCATAATACTTGCGTCCTCGTCCCCAAGACGGCAGGAAATTCTGAAGATGCTGAACATCCCTTTCAGGGTTATAATGCCGAATGTGGACGAGACTATGACAATCGGACTTGATCCTTGCGATATTCCCGAATTCCTTGCAAGAAAAAAAGTTGCGGCGGTTCAAAATTCGCTTCCGTCCGAGCAAGAAATTCCATGGATTTTGGGAGCGGACACCGTAATCGAAAAAGATGGGAAACTCTACGGAAAGCCCGAAAATCAGGACGTTGCGGAAATGTACTTGAAGGAATTTCAAGGCTCTTCCCACAATGTGATTACGGCAATCGTTTTATACAACGGACGGAAGAAAACCACGACTTCAAGGATTTCAAAAACGACAGTCCGTTTTTCAGCCATGACAGATCAAGAAATCCTTTGGTATCTTGACACCGGTGAATGGCATGGAGCTGCCGGCGGTTACAGAATCCAAAGCCTTGCCTCATGTTTTATTGAAAAAATCGAGGGTTCTCAGAGCTGCGTTACAGGCTTGCCTCTAAGAGAACTTTTCGATATATTGAACGAACAGGGCTATTCCATTTTGGAGTAGCCTTGATTGGGCATCCTAGATGCCCAAAAATCTTCCGTGCCTGTCGGCATCGAGAAAAAGAGTACGGGGCAGGATGTTCCTTTATTCAGAAGGAATTTAAAATCCTGCCGGTGAAGGAGAATCTCATGGCTGTAGTTACCATGAAAAACCTGCTTGAGTCCGGAGTTCACTTCGGTCATCAGGTAAAACGCTGGGATCCGCGAATGAAAAAATACATTTTTGCGGAACGTAATGGAATCCACATAATCGACCTGCAAAAGACAATCGCAGCAATCAAGGAAAGTTACGAGGCTGTTCGAAAAATAACCGCCTCCGGGAAATCTGTGCTGTTCGTCGGAACAAAAAAGCAGGCGCAGCAGGCAATCCAGAAGGAAGCCGAACGCTGCGGAATGTTCTACATAAACAACCGCTGGCTTGGCGGAATGCTTACAAATTTCTCTACAATCAAGAAATCTCTTCAGAGGCTCAAGAAAATCGAAAAGATGGAAGTCGACGGAACTTTCGAAAGCCTTACAAAAAAAGAAGTCTCCGTCCTCCTCAAGGAAAAAGAAAAACTTGAAAAAAACCTTGGCGGAATCAAGGAAATGAAGGAACTTCCGGGTGCGGTGTTCATCATCGACACGCACAAGGAGCAGATTGCCGTAGCCGAGGCTCGAAGGATGAAAATTCCTATCATCGCCGTGGTCGACACGAACTGCAATCCTGAGAACATAGACTATCCTATCCCTGGAAACGATGACGCAATCCGCGCAATCTCTTTGTTCACATCGATAATAGCCAATGCCGTGATTGAATCCGACAACGAAAACGGACTCAAGATTCTTGAGAATCTTGACGACGAGGAAATCACGACCGATGCCGCCACAAAGGACGAGGATGAGGAAATCGTGGACTATTCGAACTATCAGCCAACGGAAACGAAGGAAGAAGATGTCGAACCCGATGACAAAGACAGTCTTGTGGACGAAGACAAAATCTACGACAACAAATAATTTATAAGGAATGAAAAATGGCATTTACTGCTAATGACGTAAAAAAACTTAGGGACGCTACAGGCGCAGGTCTTTTGGACTGCAAGAAGGCTCTCGGCGAGACCGACGGCGACGTGGCTGCCGCAGAAAAACTTCTGAAAGAAAAAGGCTTGGCATCGATGGCAAGCAGAACTGATAGAGCCGCAGGCGAAGGCAGAATCGTTATAAAACAGGACGGAAACCGCTATGCGATAGTCGAGGTTCTGTGCGAGACGGATTTTGTTGCGAACAACACGGATTTTATGGAAGCTGCGCAGAAAGCTGCGGAGGTTACCCTTTCGAAGAAGGCTTCCGGCGTTCTTGATGAACATAAGGCCGTAATCGAGGACATTCTTGTAAAATTCCGTGAAAATATTTCTGTAAAACGTGCGGAATACATAGAAGTTCAGCCGGGTTACGTATGCTCGACATACGTTCACCATGACAACAAGATAGGTTCTCTCGTTGTGCTTAAAGGCTCGGACGATGAAAAACTTTCTGACTTTGCGCATGTGTGCTGTCTTCATTTGGCATCGAACAAGCCTGAATACATAAACAAAAGCGATGTTCCACAGTCGTTTATCGATGACCAGACGGATATTTTCAAGGCGCAGATGGCTGAAGATCCTTCAATGGCAAAGAAGCCCGACAACGTAAAAGAAGGAATCCTCAAAGGAAAGATAAACAAGGCTTTGTCCGCGATTTGCTTCATGGATCAGCCCTACCTCGATGACGAAAAAATCACGGTGGCACAGGCAATCGCAGCAAAAGGAAAAGAACTTGGCGTTTCACTTTCTTTTGAAAAGGTGATTCTTTACGTGCTTGGAAAATAAAAACTTTTGATGCATCTTGCATTTTTAAGCAGGATGCATCGACTTTTACGGAGGAATTTTCATGGCAGAGACTAACGAAGCGAGGATGGAAAAGACTCTACTTTCCCTCAGGGATTCGTTCAACGGAATAAGGACGGGACGAGCGTCCGCCGCGATATTTGACAAAGTTAGGGTGGATTATTACGGAACAAAAACCCCGCTGAATCAGGTTGGAAACATATCGATTCCGGAGGCAAGGTCCATCATCATTCAGCCGTTCGACAAGACGCTCATAGTCGAAATCGAAAAGGCGATACTCACCGCAGACCTTGGGCTTAATCCTTCCAACGACGGAAAAGTCATAAGAATCGCAATTCCGCCGCTTACAGCAGAAAGACGAAAGGAACTTGTAAAACAGGCGAAATCAATCGCAGAAAACTCAAGGACATCGATAAGGAATATCCGTCGGGACGGTAACGAAGAACTGAAAAAACAGCAGAAAGCAGGCGAACTTACCGAGGACGAACTTAAAACAGAGGAAGAAAAACTCCAAAAACTTACGGACAAGTATATCGCTGAGATAAACAAAGTCTACGAAGCGAAGGAAAAAGAGATTCTCGAAGGTTAAAGGATTTTTATGTCTTCTTCAGACAGAAAAGACGCCGCCCTTCCTACCCACGTAGGGATAATCATGGACGGAAACGGGCGGTGGGCTACAAACAGAAACCTTCCGAGGTCAAAAGGACACAGGGAGGGGCTTGAGGCCGCAAAAAGGATAATGAACGCCGCCGCCGGCATGGGCATAAAATATGTTACGCTCTACACCTTTTCGACGGAAAACTGGAAGAGGACGCAGGAAGAAGTCGGATATCTTATGTCTCTTATAAAAATCCATTTGAGATCCGAATTTGACTTTTACAGGCGGAACGGAATAAAAATTCTCCACATAGGGGACGAGGACGCTCTTCCAAAAGATGTGGCTTTGGAGATTCGGCAGGCAAAGGAAGACACCAAGGACTTTAATGGAACTACCATGGTCCTTGCGATAAACTACGGCGGAAGAGACGAGATTGTCCGTGGCGTGAACAGGCTTCTTTCCGCAGGGACTAAGCAGTGCGTTACGGAGGAAAGTTTTTCTTCGGCTTTTGACGTTCCTTCCCTTCCCGATGTGGATCTTCTTATAAGAACGGGCGGAGAAATGCGGCTTAGCAATTTTCTTCTGTGGCATGCGGCGTATGCGGAACTTATTTTCAGGGACACACTGTGGCCGGACTACAGCGTGGAAGAGTTCCACAAAGACATAGAGACTTTTCAGAAAAGAGCCAGAAGATTCGGAGGGGTCTTGGGTAGCGAAAATGCGGATAGAAGTGTAGAATGATTTTGAATAAAACGAAGAGAAGAGTATGAGTAAAGTAACAAAGAGACTGTTGATATTTTTCATCGGAGTGCCGAGCGTTTTGGGGCTTGTGCTGGTGCAGTTCCTTTGCCATCTGCCTTTGAACATAGCGATAATCGCAGGTTCGGCGATTTCCTGCATTGAGATGTACAATATGTCCGTAAAAAGAACCAAGCTCCTTCCCAAATGGCTGATAGTATTTTTGGCAGTCCTTCTTCCTGCGTCTGAATACGTTTTCATGCTCTTGAATCTGAACCTTGACTATATGATATGGGTTTTCTCGCTGTGCGCCATAATTCTTTTGATGACGGAATGTTTCATGCACAAATCATTCGACGATTCGATTGTTAGGCTTTCAACATCCGTTTTTATAGTATTTTACAGCGGCTACCTTTTCACGTTCATTCAAAGGATAGGCGATTTTAAAGATTCGACATTCTTCCTTGCGCTTTTCTTTTTTACAGTGTTCTTTCACGATTCCTTGGCATGGCTCTTCGGAGTTCTTATGGGAAAAAATACTCGTGGAATTTTTGCCGCGAGCCCGAACAAAAGCGTCGTAGGTTGCCTTGGAGGACTTTTCGGCGCGGTCGCTTCCTGCGTTCTTGCGAAAATCTTTTTTCCTTGCCTTATGCCGGGAAGTTTTTTTAAGCCCGTCATCATCGGACTTTTCTGTTCAGTGGGTGCGATAACCGGCGACCTTGTAGAATCTGTCTTCAAGAGATCCGCCGGCGTAAAAGACAGCGGTTGGATAATCATGGGACGGGGCGGACTTTTAGATTCAGTGGATTCGCTTTTGTTTACCACGCCCATATATTATGTGGCTGTGCATTTTCTTTTCGGAAACTGACGTTTTGTCCGTCTTTCCGTACGGGAGAATCTTATGAAAAAAGTATTGGTCCTTGGCTGCACGGGTTCTATAGGAACCAGTACGCTGAACATAGCAAGAAACGAAGAAGAAAAATTCAAGATTGTTGGGCTTTCTGCAAATTCCAACAAAAAAAGCCTTGATTTTCTTTCGGAAGAATTTTCCTGCCCTTCCACACTGACCGAAAAAGATGGCGTTGAAGGAATCGAAAGGCTAATCGAAAAAACAAGTCCGGACGTTGTGGTAAACGGAATATCGGGAGCCGCAGGGCTTTTGCCGTCAAAGATGGTTCTTGAGAGGGGAATAGACCTTGCCCTTGCGAACAAAGAGACGGTGGTGATGGCGTGGCATCTTGTAAAGGATCTTTCCCTTGAAAAAGGGGCGCACATAATCCCTGTGGATTCGGAACATTCTGCAATATTCAGCCTGATAAATCAGATAAAAAAAGAGAACATAGAAAGCATCGTGATTACGGCAAGCGGCGGTCCTTTCAGAACAATGGCTAAGG
>CAJPOF010000005.1 GCA_905372235.1 uncultured Treponema sp. | reverse complement strand
GCCTGACCAACATGGAGTTGTGGTTTGATTTCTATCTTTGATGTAAAATAATATGAGTTTTATAAAACCATATTATGCAAAGATTTAGACTGGTTTACAGTGTAAAAAAGTGGAGAAAAGTTGCATTTTCTTGCGCTTTTCTTTGTTTTTTTTACGCTTCCAGTCCATTCTTTTTGTCTGTGAGTTTTTACAGGTACAGAAATTAAAATAATAGAAGCTGTTGCGGTGCGTTTTCTTTCTTTTGCGGACTTTTACCTATAAATGTCAAAATTTCACCGAACTGTTTGTCTGTAAATTTCAAAATGCTTACGGTTCCTTCTCTCGGAAGCCATTTTTTTATTCGGTTTTCGTGAACTTCGCACGATTCTCTGCTTCCGCAAAATCTTTTGTAAACACTGAACTGCATCATTTCAAAACCGTCTTCCAGCAGTCTTTTACGAAACTCGCCCGCTCGTTTGCGTTGAGGTTTTGTGTTTGTCGGTAAATCAAACATACAGAAAATCCACATTATCTTATAAGCGTTTATTCGGTCAAAACTCATATCATACAAAATCCGGCAGTTTCAACTTTTCAGATTCGTTTGAAAGAGCGTTTGCTAGCGATGAACTTGTCATTGAAAGGGCTACCATCATCGGTCTTGTCAAGTTTCCCATTTTTACGTCGCGCACAAGGACTTGCAGAATCCTCTTTTTGAATTCCAGCCCAAGTTCTTTTTCATCCGGATTTGTCGAAATGTATTCTATGACTTCATCGTCGATAAAAGGTCTGTAAGGCTCCATCAAATCGTCGGCGAGGCAATATGCGTTATATTTGTTGTGATGATGGATTCCCAAAGTAGGAAGAAGACCTGAACCGACCAGAGCGCGTGCCGTTGCTGCTCTCAAAATTGCATATCCGTAATTTAAATAATTGTTTGGAAAATCCCCAAAACGGTCGCGACACCACTTCTTTCCAAAAAGATTGTCCCAATAAAATTTCGCCGCCTGACTTTCCATGTTCGTCGGGTCGCCGCTTTTTACACATTTTGAAAAATCAACAAGCCTTGTAAAATCCAAATCGTATTTTTTTAGAACAAGTCCCTGATTTTTTATTTTATATTCCACAATCTGCTTCCAGCATTTCTTTTTAACAGGAAGTTTTGCGTTTATTTGGGCGGAAAAAAGTTGCGACTGGATTTCATTGCAATCAAGCGGCATAGTCATTGAAAAGGGCAGGTGCTTCTCATTGCAAAAGATAAGAGCACAGTTATTGTCCGTGAGTTCGTTTATCAAAGGAATTGTAAGCGAGACGAGTGCATTTTCCACAATCACAAAACCTATGTCCTCGATCGGAACTAAGGTTTCTTCTTGAGTTTCTTTACTGAAAATGACGAGCTGCTTGTGCCTTGCGCTTAAACAAACAGCATGCGAGAAAAACAGTGTTCGTTTAACCATACTTTAAGTATCGGCTTGAAAAAACGATATGTTCAGTTTTATTTTTGGGAGGAAGGTTCTCGTTGACGTATCTTACGAAAAAATCCCCCGACGCTTTTTGTCGGGGGATTTTTTCGTAAGCAAAGTTTTACATTCTTATTCGGGAATCTTCCTCTCTGGAAAAATCTCACTTCCGTATGATTTCTCCAACAGGTGAAACTGTAAAGTCCTGTCCTTCAACAAGTCCCTTGAAATTTGATTGTAAATAACGAAGACATTCTATCCCTGCATTCAAATCTTTTTCACCTTTCATGTATTCCCAAGGTTTTGCGCTTATGATGTGGACAAGTTTTATGTGAATATCATTTCCTGAAGTTGCAAGCCCTGCGATTCTGTACAGGCGCTTCCAAAGTTTTTCTTTAGGCAAAGCGAACACATCTTCCTGAACGTCGTTTTGAAGAATCACGATTTTTCCGATTTTTAAGACCTTGTACAATTTCAGGTTGATGCCTTTTTTTTCTTTAAAATCAGGGTAGAGTTCAGACTTGTTTTGTCTGCTTTTTACAGCGTCAAGCAAATTGCAAAGTTCATGAGCTGAAACATCCTTTCCTTTTTCGGCTTTTTCCCTGTAAATCGCAAGAAGATAGTTTTCGTCATTTACGACATAATAGTTTTGCTTGTAGTCTTTAGGATTTTTTGAAATCACATTGTGGTGCTCTTTCAAAGTAATCGGCGAAGTCGGCTGAGCCTTTATTCTCACTCGTTTTACAAAAACATCTCTTCCGTCCTTTTTAAACGGCAACAGGATTCCGTCAGTTTGAATCTCTTGCAGCGTTTGTATTCCGTCTGAAAGATTCTTTTTAAAAGTCTCTTTTATTCCCTTGTCGATTATTTTCTCCGCACTTTTTTCGTCCAATGTTGAAACAGGAATTCTTTGCACAAATATCATCTCGGATTTTCCGTTCTTTTCGGAAACGGTTTTTATGCAGCCATAGAAAGTGTCCTTGTGCAAAGAACCTCGCGCGGTCGCCCCCTGAATAAAGACTGTTTTTCCGTTTTTCAAAACAGGCTTTCCATCCCGATTTCGCATGATTTTCTTTGTCTGTCTCAACGAGTTTTCATCCGAAAAATATTTCGGGGTTATATATCGAACGGCGTTCAAAACGTCGGTGTCAAACGTCTCCCACGGTTTTGGAAATTTCAGATGCTTTCCGTCAGAGCTGTTCTTGATTGCCTCCGACAGCAGATTGAATTTTCCACGGTTTATGCAGGCGATTGTCAAAGCATCCACAGTGTGATGTATATGGTTTGAGCGGTCTTTTACCTCATCTCGCTCTATCAAACCCCACTGCCTTTTAAAAGTGTCTGTCATAGAACCTTTTACAGGCTGAACATAGCCAAAAACTCCCTTCAAATACGAAAGGGAAAATTTTGTGATGATGCGAGTGTCATTTAGTTGACTGTGCTTAAAACCTGAAGTAACTTCTGTCGCTGAAAAACGCCTTAATTTTCCTTTGTAATAGTTAAGCTCGTACTCTGCCTTGTGCTTTTTTACGATTCTTAAATCTTTGGCGGCAGGGTCTTCGTATGAGCCTCCTCGTTTTGTGTTGAGTTCAATTATTCTCAAGCAGTTGTCGATTTTGTCCTCATAAAATTTTTGGAACCGCTTGTTTATTTCTTCAAAATTCGGAAGTTCCGAAGGAAGTTTTTGCTTTTTTATGTTTCGGTTGAATTCGCTGTCGCAAAGTGTAAGGTTTTCAAGGGAATCGTCATAAGAAAGGCTTCTTGGAATCGTATGCTCAAAGTCGAATTTGGGAAGCGGTCCGAACAAGTCTGTAAAACTTATGTGCTTTCCCGTGTAAGGGCATGTTTCATTTTGCTCCTGCCAGAGCCTGAATTTTTTGATGTCAGAATCAGTCGGAACAATATTAAATCCTGCCTCGACGCAAAGTTCTTCTATTTTCTTTTTTGCGTCAGCATTATTTTTTTCGTTCGCCCTCACAAATTCTTCGAGCGCCTTCCGCTGGTTTTTGTCGTTTACCTCGTTCGCAAGCTCCACATTTATTTTTGTAGAGCTGTCAATTTTTCCGGTTTTTATAAGATAGTTCACAAGTTTACGGAGTTGGTGCAATGCTCTCATCACAACAGGATTTTTGACGCTTTGCGAGCGCGGCGAGGCAAGATATGTTTTTCCATCGTCGGCTTGAACAGGTGTTTCAAAATTGTAATCCGTGTCGCTTGGGTGATAAAGTTTTCCCTTTATAGTAAATCCTTTTTGATTGAGGTAGTCCAAAATCAAGTCGTCAGTGCGCAAAAGCTGATATTTGTAGTCGTTTGGATTTTTCCCGACGGCGATTTTCAAATTGTCTTCAACTTTTTTGGAAACTTGCAAGATTATGTCTTTACGTTTTTCTTCGCCATATTCGTTCCACTTTTTCTTTCCAAACAAGTCCTGTGCGGAATTTTCCACAACCGATTTGTCCCATTCTTCAAACCTGAAATCATTGTCTTTATCTTTGAACGCAGATTCAAGACAGCGATTTGCAAGAATGATTATATTGTTTTTGTCTTTTAGCGTCCCGATTATATTTTTTACAGAATTTTCGATTTCCTCTTCGTTTTGTAAAAATGCGTTTTTTCCAATCATTGTCGGTATGTTTGCAAGAAAAACCGCTGTCGAATATATGTAGCCCTTTCGTAAAAACGGATTTATTTTTCTGATAGCCTTGAGGCTCAAATTCGCGTATCCCTGCTGAATTTTGATTTTACAGAAGTTTTTTGCTTTTTCATCGTCCAAAAGAAGTTTTTCTTTTGCAAATTCCAGAAGTTTTTCTTCATCGTCAAAATCAAAAAGAACGTGCCAAATGTCGCACATATCGTATTGTCCGATTTTTTTGACTTTCCAGCTTTCATTGGAAGAATTATCGCCGAAAATATTTTTTAATCCTGTGCAGACAGGACATCCGGAAACGTTCGTCTCTTTTCTGTAGTTGAATTTCCAAAACTCATTTTTGCCTTTTAATTTTTTTTCTATGTCCGCAAACTGAAATGACGGTTTTGAAATTCTAAAAAACAGAGGCATTATAAGAGCCTTTTCTTCGTCCGTAAGAAATTCAAAATCGTTTTTTTCATCTTCACAAGAATTTTTTGCAAGTTTTATTGAATTGATGAACGAGAGCATCCTGAATTCTTCAAACTCAAAATGAGAAATAGGAGCGCGGGGCTTATTTCGTTCAAAGGTACATTTTCCTACAAGAAATTTTTGTGATTTAAGTTTTCTCTGAAAGAAAATAGCCCTGTACAAATCGTTTTTTAATTCCTCCGAAAAGCCCTGAACCTCACATATTCTGTTGAATTCTTTTTCGTAATGCTCTTTTCTCGATGTGTATTTTCCTCGAACTTTTTCGCCGGATTGCTTTAGTTTGTAAAAATATTGACCGAGAGTCCTGTCTTTCATATCCTCGGAAAGCTTGCCTATGCTTTTTGAAACTTCTCCTTCCGACGCTTTTGTAGTCTCTTTTCTGTTACTTAGAAATCCGCGCCGCTGGGCAAGGTGGTACAACGCGCGCCCAATTTCATACGGCTCCGCTTTTTGCTCAACGCATTTTTTTCTGAGAAAATATGGTTCCCAGTTTTTTAGTTCATCCGTTCTGTACCAGTTTAAAAAATCTCTCGAAGTCGGATATATTTTTTGTCTTCGCCATTTTTCAAGTTCTTCGGTAGTTAGCGGACACATTTTGTTTTTGATGAGGACTTTTAGCGTCTCGTATTTTCTAAGTTTTCTTCTGAATTTTAACCTTCTTGCAAGACGAAAACCAGTCCTCTCCGCCGCTTTTGAACTTTCGTTTCCTTTTTCTTTTTTTACGCCCTCAGGAAAAATGTACACTCCGCAATCTTCTATTTTGCCTGCAGCTTCGTCAACAATTCCCCAACCAATCGAATTTGTTCCTATATCAAGTCCGAGAGTTTTCATAAAATCCTCATTAAAAAAAAATTGTGCTTGCAGAAAATCGCAGGCAATGTTATGCTGAACGCAGAAATCAAATCACAATAAGGCTAAATGCCGAAGTCATTTGACTACAGTCCCGCATCTTGTGGGACTTTTTCATTATATCACAAGTTTTGTATTTTTGAGCGGTCGAATGGCGACTATCGAAATCTTTTTTCAGACGCAATCGCCTGCTGTCTGCTAAAAAATCTCTTCAAGTTTGTTTCAAAAGTCAGTTACTTTTTTACAGCCCAAGGCTTCATTTTCCCTCTATAACTTAATGTTTTTTAGTGTAGTTTCATCGACAAAGCCTTTCGCAGCTCCATCCGTGCCGATTTTTATTGCGGCAAAACGCTGGGCGTATTGCAACGCGGATTCTGCGGAAAGACCGTCTGCGTAAAAATGGATAAAGCACGAAAAAATCGCATCGCCTGCGCCTGCGGTATTTACAATCCGTTCGGGCTTTGTCGCCGGAAAGTGAACTATTTTATCTTTTTCCCGTTCGTAAAGCATAGCACCGTCCGCACCGCAGCCTAAAACGATTATTTTCATTCCGTATGCGTTTTTCAGCGAAGTCAAGAAATCTTCTCTTGGGCAGGGAATATTTTCGTCGCTTAAAAAAACGATGTCGGCGTATTCAAGAAATTCGCGGTTGTATGCGTCGTCCACACTTGAAAGAACATGAACATCGGTCGCAATCGTTTTTCCGCATTCTTTAGCAGCTCTTAAAATCGGACGGCTGAAATTTATATTGCAAGCCGCAACGATATCCGTTTTTTCGATCCGTTTTTTTATGAAAGAAATGTCCGGCTGAACATCCTGAATGTCTTTAAGGTCGCAGTAAATCTTTCGTCTTGCGCTCTCGTCATAAAAAATCACGCTTACGGGAGTCGCCTTTAGAATTCTTTCTATGTGATTTGCGGAGATTCCGTCTTTATTGAGTTCCGAAAATATAAAGTCGCTTTCCATATCGTTTCCGGTAAACGAAAATAACTGCACATTGTCGCCAAGAACCGTCAACGCTTTTGCGATGTTGTAGCCTACGCCCGCAACGCCCGAATTCACGCCGAAAAACGAAAACTCAATAGGCGAATAATTTATAGGAAAAGAAGGGATTTTGACCGTCGTCTCGATGTTTATAAGTCCCGATACAAGAATGTTCATAGCGAATCCACCATAACACGAATAAATCGCACCTGCAACGGGAAAATCTTTCGCCTTTTGTTTTATTTCCCGACTCTTCCTTTTATTTTTTCTACAAAGGAAAGTGCGGTCTTGTCCCTGAAAATCAGCAGAAGAATCGTTCCCGTTACAAAAAATATGCCAGCCATTGCAATTATAGGAATTCCGAATGAAAGAAAGCGGTTTTGTCCTTCGAATAGTTTTAGAAGGTGAGGGCGGGAAATGTATGTGGGGACTGTTGCAATCGCTGCGAACAAAATCATCTTGAGAGCATAAATAGCCATGCCTTTTGCGATTTTCCCGTACTCCATAGAAGGCATCTTTTTCATAAAGATGAACAAAAGGACTGTATTAAGGGCACTTGAAATTGAGAGCGCAAGGGCTATTCCCGGACCTTTCATCGGAAAGGCGAACGCTATGGCAAGGATCATGTTGAAAATCATGCTTGCGATTCCTGCCATCGTTGGAAGTTTAGTGTTCGACTGGGAATAGAATGCCGGCGTTATTATTCTGTTAGAGGCAATGAAAAAAAGTCCTGCTATGTGGAATCTGAAGACAGATAGTGTCTGTGCTACAGAGTTTTCGTCGAAACTTCCCTTTTTATATACGATTGAGATAAGTTCTTTTCCTGCCACAAGCGAATAAAAGGTTACGGGAACAGTTATGAGCGTGATTATTTTTATCGCCTGCATTAACATTTTGTTGAATCCTTCCCATTCCTGTCTTTTTGCCAAGGACGAAAGGTCGGGCAGAATCACCGTTCCTATAGATACGGCAAAGATTCCCAGTATGAGTTCTTGCAGTCTTAGTGAATATTGCAGGCTTGCGACCGTTCCTGTTGCAATCTTTCCTGCGACCGCTGTGGATACCACGTCGTTCAGTTGGTACGCTGCCATTCCGACTATAGTGGGGATTATAAGGGCTACGACTTTTCTTGTTCCCTGATTGGTGAATGATTTTCTTAGTCCTGTGAGAGTGGTTTTCCAGCCCGTTTTCCGCACAAAGGGCCATTGGAACAGCGCCTGAACACATCCTCCCGTTATGACTCCGAAACTCATCGCTCGTGCGGCAAGGGCTTCGTAGGGAAGGTTTTCGCTCATTCCTTGGGCTTTTACCAGTTGGGGTGTGAGCGTATATGTTATAAGGACGACTATTGCATTGAAAAGCACTGGCGTGAATCCTGACGGGGCGAATATGTTGCTTCCGTTCAGGATTCCTTGAAAGAACGCCGCCACTGAAATCACAAAAAGATACGGGAACATTATTCTTGTAAGCAGAGTAGCTTCGTTAAGTACGATTGCACTCGCATCTTCCCTAAAGAAAATCGGGACTATTAAGCGGGATAGAATAATTCCCAGCACTACCACGCATGCGGTAAGGAACGATACCAGCGTGAGGGTGGACGATATGAATGTCTGCGTCTTTTCGTGTATTATGCGCCGTTGGTTTTTATTCGCTGAGTTTTCGTCTTCGACATAACCTCTGAATGTCGGAATGAACGCCACGGAGACACTGTTTTCCGCAAACAGCCGCCTGAAAAGGTTCGGAATCATAAACGCTATGCCGAATGCGTCTGCGTATGCGCTTGTGCCTAAGAATGTGGCTTTTGTCATTTCACGGACAAGCCCCATGATTCTTGAGGCGAAGGTCATAAGAGAAAGAGCAAGACCGCTCTTCACAAGGTTTTTTCTTTCTTTTGCCATATTGTTTTCGCTCTTTTATTTTACGACTTTAAGGCTTAGAGTTTTTCTTCGGCTTCTTTTCCCAGCCGCTCAAGGCCGGCGGCAAGTTCCCTGTCATGCAGCGACATTGCCATCATGCGCATATCGGAAAGGACTTTTTTTACCAAGTCTTTTTCGCTGTAGTTTTGTGCATGCTGTTCCGCATCGGTAAGGGATTCTTCTTCCTTTCCGAAAATTCCGCTTTTCTTTAAAGAAACCGTTGTCCGTAAGAGTCCGGGCTTTCCCGAAAGTTTTGCTATGATGAAATCGAGGAGAATACGCATTCTGCCTGTCATGAAATCTTCTTTTAGTTCAGCGGGAAGGGATGCACTCATTTCCTTGATGCTGTTAAAAAGGGCGACCTCTTTGCTGAATTTAGCTGCATCTTCTTTATTTATGAGCATATTCTCAACAAGGGGAAGAATCTGGCTGACCTGATTAAGCAAAGTTTCGTACGGGGTGAGTTTTGCCGACAAGAAAAGTTCTTCGTTTGCGTCCGGTTCGCTTTCCGCTTGCGGATTTGAAATGTCGTTTTTCGAAGAAAAATTTTCTTCATTCTCCGAGCCAATTGCTGAGAATGCGCATTTAGGCTCTTCGTCCGAATTTAAAGCCTTTCCAAAAGCGTCCTGCTCGCCGGAAGGATTTTTTGCTTCATCTTCAGGCGGAGTATCGGGCGCGGGATTTACGTTATCTTCATTGTTCGTAAGTTCTTTTGAAAAACTCGACTCTTCAAGTCTGTTCTGAATGTCCTCTGCTACATCTTGCAGTTTTTTTGTCGCATCTTCGGTCATTTGGTTTATGAAATCTTCAGCCTTGTCAACGGTGGATGCGGCGTCCGCTGCGGTTTGGGCGGCTTCCCAAGCTTTTTCCGCAGCTTTTTCTGCTTTTTCAAGAACATCGTTGAATTTCTTTTCTGTCGCCGAATCATTTTGCTCCGAAGAACCCGACGTGTCGCTTTTGCTTTCTTGCGTGGCGGAGAATTTTTCAGACGATTGAGAAGGAGTTTTTGAACTTGGAACGGAATTTTCCCGTTCAGATGAAAAATCATCGCTTTCTAAATCGTTGTCGCTAAAAATGTCGTTACCTAACGGAGGAATTTCATCTTCGCCGTCGGAAATAGGCATATCGGAAACGGTGGAATTCTCTTGGGAAGGCGAGGACGTTTTTCCAGCCGGGGCATTTTGCGAATAATCCAAAAGTTTATCGTCGCCTTGGGCTTCGTTTTCGGGAAACTGTTCCGTTGAAGTGCCGCCATTTCCGGAAGCGGCTGAATCGGCGACGGATTCGGAAATGTTTTCCTCTTCCGTATTGCCGTTTGAAAAATCGGAAGTCGGGTTATCATTTTCGGAAAGATTTTTGTTAAAGGAATTGTCGTCTTCGTCTTTCAGAATGTTGTCTTCATAGGCGGAATCCTTTTTCCGTTCGTCCTCGATGGCTTCTTTGTTTTGGAAATCTATTTGAGAATCCGAGCCGGAATCTTTAGGGTTCGTTATGAACTGTTCCGTTTTTTTGTCTTCTTCGGTTTTTTCTTCGGGCATAACGTAGCCGAAGTCGGAAAGTTCTTCGCCTTCAAGAAGTTTCTGCGAAAGTGATTTTTGTTCCTCGTCAAATGCAGAAATTTTGCTTCCGTCAATGTGCAAAATGTTCGCGTCTTCTTCTTTGGAAACTTTCGCAAGGCTTTGTTCGTTGCTTTTCCTAGCCGATTTTTCATTTTGATTTTCGCTTGCGTTTTTTTCTGTTTCTTCTGATTCTGCGGTTTCCGAATTTTCAGGGATTTCAGGCGTTACGTCCAAAAGTTCGTCGTAGTCAGACTGATCTTCTTCGGGCGCGGTGTCCTGAATATGGTCCGAAAGTTTTGTAAGTCGTTCTTTTGCGATGACGTCCGTAGAATCTATGTTCAAGACCATCATGTAGTCTTCCGCCGCAGATTCCAAAGCCCCGAGTTTTTCTTCGACCATTCCAAGGTAAAGCCACGTCATAAGGGATTTTCGGTCGAACGATATGTGCTTTCTAAAATATTTTCTTGCTTCCCGATATTTACCTTTCTGCATGAACCTGAATCCCCAGTTTGTGTAGAACTGAAGATAGTCTTTGTTCAAGCCGATTATTTTTGCCCTTAGCCTATCAAGAATTTCTTCTTTGCCTGTGCATATAGCCATCTGTCCCTGAAGGTCAAGCGAAGAAGGGGATGCTTTGTTGTCGGAAATAAGAACCAGCTTTGAATATGCGTCTTCGTAATTTTCTGCGGAAAGAAGGATTTTTACCTCAAGTTCCGTAATATTCAAAATATCTTCCTCATGACAGAGCGATTGCGCCTTTGCTATCGCTTCTTCCGCTTCTTTGTATTTTTTTTGCGCTTCGTAGATTTCGGCAATAAGGGCGAACGCCGACGCATCATGCGGATTTTTATGTATATAGCCGTTGAGCGTTTCTTCCGCCTTTATGTAGTCGTTTTGGGCAAAATAGACTTTTCCCAAGAGCAATGTAAGGTCGTTCCTTCCGTGATGAAGTTCCAGAAGTTTTTTTACAAGCCCGAACGCCGCTTTCGCCCTGTGTTCCTTTAGCAGCAAAGATGCGTAGTCTTTTGCGGCATCGACCCAGCCCGGTTTCGCCTTTAGCGCAGATTCGTATGCGGAACTTGCGTTTACGATTTCGTTCACCGCTTCGTAACTTTTAGCAAGATTGTATTGAAGAATTGGGTGGTTCGTGTCTATTTGAAGCCCGGTTTTGTATATGGTTATGCTTTTTCTGAAATCGCCGCTTCTAAAGTAAATAAGACCCAACTGGTTGTATGCAAGGGCATCCACAGGATTTTCGGTTATGGCGGATTCAAAGCAGGTGATTGCTTCCTGCGTCTTTCCCATCAGTTTGTATGTGAAGCCAAGATTGTAGTTCACTTCGGCTGTGTCTTTTCCTGTTGCCAGCGCTTTTTTTAGCACGATGACAGCCTCGTTGTACATTTTCAGCCGTCTGAATATTCCGCCTATATGGTTCAGCGCATCAAAATCGTTCGGGGAATTTTTTATGATTCTTTGGAAATATCCCAATGCCTTTGCGTCTGAATTTGTCTTTTCGTATATGTTTCCTACGCATGAAAGATATTCTTTGTTGTCAGGTTCTTCCTTTAGAAGCGAGTCGTATATTCTTAGTGCCAAAGAAAAATCTCTGGAAAGAACAGCATTTTTGGCTCTTTTCAATACAACTTCTTTTTCTTCCATGCTTTTTCTCCTGTGTAAAATTGCCTTACGGATTTTGTCTTTGGGTTTTTCGTTCAGGTCTTGCGTAAACTTCCTTTGACAGAATGCCGGTGATTCGTGGGTCTATCTTTGACCATGCGGAAACGGCGAAATAATAGATTTTTCCGTTTTCAAGACCTGTTATAGTGTAGGAGGAAACGTTTCCTGCGTTTATCGGGGAAACGCCTTCGGCGGCGTCTTTCCCGATGTATTCGCCCGGAGCATGGCCGTAATATATGTAGTAGCCGCCCGCGATGTCGTCAACCGAATAATTCCATGAAAGAGTTACAGAACCGTCTTCGCCTTTTGCGCTGATTCTGTACGGGGGCGAAGGTTCGGGGCTTGTCGTGTAGTTCATCGTGATTTCGGTTATTTCAGGAGAGGACATTCCGTCCCCGGAAGGATAAAGTTCTGCCGCAATCTGAAAATAAAGTCCGGTAAGGTTTTCTATGTCTTCTCCGCTTTTTATGGGGATCCATTCGGGACTGTCGTCCGTCCATGCAAAATAGTTGTCTCCGCCTCTTATGTAGAACTGAACCGCCGCTTCTTTCGGAACGAACATATCGGCTTCGATTGAATTTAATGTCGTGCCTTTTTTTGTCATTATCGGAACAGAACGGAACCGTCCGCCTTGGCTTTTGTATTTTCTTTTAAAATCGATTTCTTGCGCCGTTCCTGCGTTCATGCTCGGAAAATTCTCGTAACTTCGGCTTATTTTTACGTCGTCGATAAGCCCCATGTATTCAGGGCAGATTTCTATGTCAGCCTGAACGCCAAGAACCGCCTGGTATATCGTTCCCCACTCATGAGCGGAATCTGTCATGAATTTTATGTCGGAAAGCTGTCCGTCGACCGTGTATGTAAGCGCACCCGAATCTTCCTGATAGGCGATGGAATGATGAACCCATTTTCCCGGAATCAGATTTTCCGAGCCGACAAGAATTGCGTCTCCTGCATTTTGGGTATAGCCTTCGAAAATGTTGCTGAATATGCACTGAAGTTTATTTTGATAGAACGATATTGTTATGTGTTGGTAAATAATTTCGCCGAGCAGATTCCTTGAGGAACGCCAGTTCATTATTATTTCGCTGTTTTCAACCACAGCAGGGCAGAGCCAGAATTCTATCGAGAAAGAACCGGCAGGTCCTTCGGAACTGAAAAAACTTCCGTCTCGTCCGGAAAGCACAAGTCCGCCGCTTCTGTTTCTGCTTAGGGCAGCTCCTTTTCCAATCTTTGCTTTTGAACTT
Organism: uncultured Treponema sp.; assembly: GCA_905372235.1. Taxonomy (GTDB): domain Bacteria; phylum Spirochaetota; class Spirochaetia; order Treponematales; family Treponemataceae; genus Treponema_D. The sequence goes on along the minus strand of CAJPOF010000005.1, from coordinate 49,382 downwards.
GCGTAAAGGCTGTTGCTTTTTATCGAATAGTTTCCGCTTCTGTCGTCGAACGAACGGTTCTCAAAATCCAGAAGCATATCCGTGTCATCGCCCAGTTTTTTTGCGTCCGTGGAAAGCGCAAGGCTTTCGTAGCCGTAGCGTCCCTTTCCCGTTGTTATTCCGTTCCTTTCGGTTACGTCAGCCCAGCCTTTTTTGCCGCCAAGCGTGTATGTATCGGAAAAAGCCGGAACGATAATCAATAGCAGAAACGCTAACTCAGCTGAAAATTTATTTATTCTACCTCGAAAAATCATCTTACTTCTGTTAAAATCTCCAATCGTATGCAGAGCGATAAAGAGCCTTCGAAGAAATCCATCAGGGAAATTCTCCATCAGACGGCACTGGAGGCTCCTTCCGTAAGCGGCGTTTACTTGTGGCGAAACGCTGAAAACACCGTTATATACGTCGGAAAGGCAAAGAACCTCAAGAACCGCCTTTCTTCATATTTTGCCGGAAACAAGGACTTGAAGACAAGGCTTCTTGTTTCCGCCGCCGCTTCGATTGAATACATAACGACCGAAAACGAATACGAGGCGTTCCTTCTTGAGAACAACATGATAAAGAAATATTCGCCTCGCTACAACATAAATCTTAAAGACGGAAAATCCTATCCCGTGATAAGAATCACTAACGAAGACTTCCCGAGGCTTTTCAAGACCCGGAACATTCTTCACGACGGCTCGACATATTTCGGTCCGTATCCAGATGCCGGTGCGCTGGATTCGTTCATAGATACGCTCTATCAGATTTATCCGCTTCGGCATTGCAAGGTATTGCGGCAGAGAGAAAGCCCGTGCCTTTATTATCATATCGGTCAGTGCAAAGCTCCGTGTTGCTCAAGAATTTCAAAAGAATCCTACAATGAATTTTTCGGAGAAATAACCAGACTGCTTGAGGGAAAAGGCGTTGAGACAAGGAAAAAACTTGAAGAAGAGATGAAGAGGGCCTCCAAGTCCCTGAACTTTGAAAAAGCAGCCCGTATCAGGGACGGACTTTCCGCTCTTTCGATACTGCAAAAACAGAATGTCGTCGAAGGTTTCGATTCGGAGGACAGGGATTACATCGCCTATCACAGGGAGGGGGAACTTGTAAGTTTTACTGTGCTTAAAATTCGGGAAGGAAAACTTTTGGGACGGGACAATTATCGTGTAAAAAGCCTTAATGAAGAGGACGAACTTATAGGCGAGTTCATGAACGTTTACTACTCGGCTAAAGATGAAGTTCCGCCTTCCATATATGTTCCCACCCAACGGGATTACGAAATCGTTCAGGAATGGATTTTGCGCACCCTCGGTTCTGATTCTCGTCTTGTTGTAGTAAATGACGATTCCGAAAAAAGACATATCGCCGCCATGAACATGGCGTTCCACAACGCCAAGGAAGACATCTTGCGCCGCCTTAGAGAGCGGAGCGACCTTCCTGCCCTAGAGGAACTCAGGGAATTGCTTGGACTAAAAAAACTTCCGGTTCGCATAGAAGGATTTGACATTGCCCATATCGGCGGAAAATTTCCTGTTGCAAGCCTTGTAAGTTTCTACAACGGAAATCCTGACAAGAAAAACTATCGATATTTCCGTCTGAAAACAACGGATGGCTACATCGATGATTTTCAATCCATGCGAGAGGCGACTTCAAGACGGTACACAAGGCTTTTGAATGAACAGGCGGATTTTCCCGATCTTATTCTGATTGACGGTGGAATCGGACAGGTGAACGCCGTTAAAGGTGTGCTCGATTTGCTTGAACTTGACATCCCTGTCATCGCCCTTGCTGAAAAAAACGAAGAGATTTGGCTTCCCGATGCAACCAAGGCAATCGAGCTTCCAAGAAGAAGCGATGCCTTGCGTCTTCTTCAAAGGATAAGAGATGAGACCCATCGTTTTGCGACAAGCAGAAATCAACGCCTTAGGACAAAGGAAAATATCGTCTCCGTTTTCCTTGAGCTTCCGTCCGTAGGGGAACGGCGTGCAAGACTTTTGGAAAAACGCTTTGTCACAATCGAAAATCTTTCCGCCTCCACAAAAGAAGATGTCATGTCCGCCATAAATGTTTCAGAAAATGCGGCTCTTTCCATAATCGAAAATGCCGTCTTATTAAGCCGCATTAGAAAAGAAAAAAAAGAGAGTCAAATGCGTTCTCTCGGTTCTGCAGGAACTACCGCACAGACGGCTTCTCAGGCTCAATACATCGATGAACTTGCAGAAAAAATACAGGAAAAATTCGACAAGACATAAAATCATTCTCAATTTTTAATCTGTAACCTTACTGATTGAGTTTTGTTGTTTCCATGTAAGCGAATGAGAATATAAAAACTATTTCAAGCCGACGGCGTTTTACTCCTTTGCGCCGTCGGCTTTTTATTTTTCAGCCTATTGACAAACTGTATGCTAAATTATATTTTATCTAAGCATTACATTCCCCGATTGTGTAATGGTAGCACTTCAGATTCTGGTTCTGACTGTGGGGGTTCGAATCCTCCTTGGGGAACTAAGGGCTGGACAAAGGGTTCAGCTTTTTTTTATTCCGGCTCCATCGAATATCGGTTTAGTTCATCGCCCTCTCAAGGCGGAGAGACGGGTTCGACTCCCGTTGGAGCTAGCATGAAAACTCGCTTTACGGCGAGTTTTTTTCATTTAACGTTATTTGATTTTTTGCCTTATTTTCATTATATTTCACCCTTGAAGGAGACTTATAAAATGGCAAAAAATCTAACTCCAATCACCTTGCTTTGCGGTTATCTTGGAGCCGGAAAGACGACTTTGATGAACAAGGTTCTCACGAACCAGAAGGGTTATAAAGTAGCGGTAATCGTAAACGATATCGGCGAAGTGAACGTAGACGAAAAACTTATAGCAAAGGGAGCGAACATAACCGACACTTCCAGCATAATAGGGCTTCAGAACGGGTGTATCTGTTGCACCCTGAAAAGCGATCTTGTTCAGCAGATAGAAGATTTGATAAAAACAAAAAGATTCGACTATATTTTGATAGAAGCAAGCGGAGTCTGCGAGCCAATGCCGATTGCGCAGGCTATTGAGCAGATTCGGAACGGAAAACTGGATAACGTAGTTTCTGTTGTTGATGCAAAACGTCTTGTGGATGAATTTTCAGGCGGCGATAAACTTCTGAACAAAAACATGGGCGAAGAGGATATCGAGTCACTTTTGGTTCAGCAGATAGAATTCTGTTCTACGCTCATAATAAACAAGAAGGATCTTGTTTCAGAAGACGAGATGAAAAAGGTCAGGGCGGTTGTGAACGCTCTGCAGCCGCACGTAAAGGTGATTGAGACAAGTCAGGGAAACGTAGAAGTTGACGACATACTTTCTACAGCTCGTTTTGATTTTGACACCGTTTTTGAAAGTGCCGCTTGGGTTCAGCACCTTGAGAATGCTGAGGAAGAAGACGAGCATCATCACGATGACGAACACGAGCATGGTCATCATCACGAACATGAAGATGAGCATCATCATGATGAACATCACCATGAACACGAACATCATGACGAGCACGGACACGGACACGAGCATCACCACCATCAGCATAATCACGAAGGCGCGGAAGAAGACGAATACGGAATCGGAAACTTTGTTTACTATAGAAGAAGACCGTTCAATCGTGAAAAACTTGAGGAATATGCCGGACATTGGCCAAGGAACATAATACGAAGCAAAGGCGTTGTTTGGTTCAGCGATGAACAGGACATGGCATATGTGTTCGAGACTTCCGGCAGGCAGATTTCTGCGGGTGCATCCGGAGTTTGGCTTGCCGCGGCTCCAAAAGGCGAACAGGAAAAAGTGCTTTCCTCAGAACCTAAGATTCGTGAAGAATGGGACGAAAAAGTTGGAGACCGCATGATAAAACTCTGCATAATCGGGCAGAAACTCGACAAAACTAAGATAATTTCAGAACTGGATTCGATTCTGGATTAAAATGACTGGCGAAAAATCTTCTCCAGTGGAGAACAAGATGGGCATTATGCCCATCGTTCCCCTGATATTCAACATGTCGCTTCCCATAATGTTCTCGATGCTTGTAATGGCTCTTTACAACATTGTGGATTCCATTTTTGTCGGAAAAATCGGCGAAGAGGCTCTGACCGCTGTTTCACTTGCTTTCCCGATACAGGGACTTATGATTTCGTTCGGAGTCGGAACTGCGGTCGGCGTGAATACACTGCTTTCGCTCCGGCTTGGGCAGAAAAATCAAAAGGACGTGAACCGTGCCGCCATGAACGGAATTTTTCTTTCCGTGGTTACGTGGATTGTCTTCTGCTTTGTGGGAATGTTTATTACGGACTCATACCTTAGTTCTCAGACGGACAATCCTCTCATAATCGAATATGGGAAGCAGTACCTTGACGTAATTCTTGTGCTTGGCATTGGAACTTTTACGGGAGCGATGTGCGACAGGCTTTTGCAGGCGACAGGACGAACCTTCCTTTCGATGATTTCGCAAATCACTGGTGCAGTATTCAATATAATTTTTGATCCGCTTTTAATATTCGGAATCGGAATATTTCCAAAAATGGGTATACGTGGGGCGGCTCTTGCTACTGTCCTTGGGCAAATAATAGGAATGTTTGTTTCTATATTGCTGAACATAAAAAAGAACGCCGACATTCATTTTAAACTGAAAGGTCTCATTCCTTCCGCCGAAATAATCGCCCAGATTTACAAGGTCGCAGTTCCTTCAATATTGATGGCTTCAATCAATTCGGTGATAATATATTTCATGAATCGCATTCTTGGCGGAACTAAAAATGGAGGAGACACCGCGATAGCTGTCTACGGAGTTTATTTCAAACTGCAAAGTTTTATATTCATGCCTGTGTTCGGGCTTTGTAACGGAATTGTTCCGATTGTTGCGTACAATTTTGGCGCGATGCATCGCAAAAGGATAACAAAAACTATCCGTACCACGCTTTGCATTTCCCTTACAATAATGGTGATTGGAGTTCTGATTTTCGAACTGATTCCCGGAAATCTTCTCGACATGTTTAGCGTAAAGCCTGAGATGAGGCGGATGGGCATTGTCTGCTTTAAGATAATCGCTCCAAGTTTTTTCGGGGCTGCGTTCGCCGTGGTTCTGTCGTCCGTATTTCAGGCATTTGGAAACGCAGTCTACAGCATGGCGGTCTCGTTCAGCAGGCAGGTGGTAGTCTTGCTTCCTGCGGCATATTTATTGTCGATGACGGGCGATGTGGATAAAGTCTGGTGGTGCTATCTGATAGCCGAACTTATGTCGGTGGCGATGTCGCTATTGTTCATGCGTGTAATTTACGTAAAAAAAATAAAACCGCTTTCCGATGAGATATGAGTTTTTCAGTTCAAAGACCGTTTCGTTGAATGCGTTTTTGCGGTCAAGTCTGTCTTCAGAACTGATGGACTTTGGCGTTCCTTCCAATTCTAAAATCCGAAGATTGATTGTTTCCGGTTCGGTTTTAGTAAACGGAAGGAAAATTCTTCGCCCTTCATTTGAACTTAGGAGGCGTTCCAGAATTACGGTCGATTTTGATGAGGAAAAATTCTTCTACGAAAAAAAGCCTTGCGACATAAAATACGATGTTTCTTGCGGCGATGTGCTTTTTGAGGACGAATATATCATCGCTGTCAATAAACCTGCCCTTTTCCCCACGGAAAAGACAATTGTCGGAAGCGAAAAGCGGGACAGTTTGCACGATGCGCTCGTTCGTTATCTTTGGAAGAAAAATCCCGACTTAAAAAATCCGCCCTATGTCGGAATTATGCATCGCCTTGATAGGGAAACCAGCGGCGCGATTCTTTTTTCAAAACAAAGATGCGTGAACAAAGACATTCAGGCGATGTTTGAAAATCGTTCTATAAGGAAAATCTATCTTGCTTTGTGCGTGATTCCGGCTGCGGAGGTGCGGAGCGATAAATATTCTGTCGGTAAGATTTTTTCGGTAGAAAAATTCATCGGTCGCATATCGAAAAGCAGTGCCGCGGCAAAATGGGGAACTCTTCCAAAAGAACAAGGGGGCGTTTATTCCAGAACGGATTTTAAAATCCTTGAGCAAAAAAATGTCGGCGGCGTAGAATGTGCTTTGGTTCAGGCTGAACTTTTTACGGGTAGGACACATCAGATACGGGTTCATTTGAGTGAAATGAATCTTCCGATTTTGGGCGACAGCCTTTACGGCGGAAAGGATTTTTCAAGAATCATGCTGCATTCTAAAATCCTTGAGTTCATCCATCCTGTCTCAAAAGAAAGAATCTGCGTGGACTGTGAAAGCGGATTTTAGTTTGTCGGCTTGGATTTTCTGTTCCTAAAAAATGAAAATTGTAAACTTTTTAGTTGACGTTCCATACAATAAATCATTAATTTAAAGTCAATAAGAGATACGATAGTATTAAGGATATATGTTGATGGCTGAAGAGAAAAACAAAAAGGCGGATAATCAAGAAGAGAATTTGGAAGAGAAAATCGAAGAAACTTCCGGTGAAGAATCTGATTTTGGAACTTCGGCGGTTGAAGAAGAGAAAAAAAATGATGTTTCTCCGGAAGAAAAGATCGCAGTTTTGGAAAAAGAAATCGAAGACTTGAAGAAGGCGGCTTTGTACAAGGCGGCTGAAAACGATAACTGGCGAAAGCGAATGATACAGCAAAAAGACGATGCCGTTTCATACGCAAACGCTTCGCTTTTGGGAGACCTTCTTGAAAGTCTTGACAACTTTGACCGGACTTTGGATGCCGCAAAGGATGCCAAGGACGTAAAGTCGATGGTCGATGGAATCAAGATGATAAACAAAAATCTTGTTAAAATGCTTGAGGAACGCTACGGCTTGAAGTCTTTCGGAAAGGAGGGGGATGAATTCAATCCTGATGAGCATGAGGCGATTGGCAGGGTAGAGGAAGACAAGGTTAAAAAGGAGACTCTAAAGCAGGTCTACCTTAAAGGCTACAAGTTGAACTCAAGGATCATCCGGCACGCCAAAGTGATGGTGAGCGTTCCCAAATCTGAGTAGGATTCGGTTTGAAGTTACGTCATGGATTCGCCTTGCGGATTATGAACGTTATTTATTGTAGAAAGTGTAAAAATTGCGACAAAACGCAACTTGAACAGGTAATATTTTATGGGCGTAAAAATGACTGGTGAAAATTATGTTTTTTCTATGCCCAGGTTTGCGTTGCAAACTTGATTATAAACTTGCGTCTTCCGACTTTATTCGGGGACATTTGCAGAGCCGGCTTCCGTAAACGGTCGTCGGTTTTTTATGGGAGCATATAATATGTCTAAAATCATTGGAATCGACTTGGGAACAACTAATTCCTGCGTAGCCGTAATGGAAAACGGTGAGCCTGTAGTCATTCAGAACTCAGAGGGAGGAAGAACCACTCCTTCAATCGTCGGATTTACGGCTAAAGGCGACAGAGTTGTCGGTCAGCCTGCAAAAAATCAGATGGTGACAAACCCTAAGAACACTGTTTATTCTGTAAAGCGTCTTATAGGCCACAGGTTCGGGGAACTTCAGGGCGAGGCGACAAAACTTCCGTACAAGGTAATCGATAACGGCGCGGATTGCCGCATTGAAATTGATCAGAACGGAGAGAAAAAACAGTACAGCCCGCAGGAAATTTCAGCCTTCATTCTTCAGAAGATGAAAAAGACAGCTGAAGACTACCTTGGCGAGACCGTAACCGAAGCTGTAATCACAGTTCCTGCATATTTCAACGATGCCCAAAGGCAGGCGACAAAAGATGCCGGAAAAATCGCCGGTCTTGATGTAAAAAGAATCATCAACGAGCCTACAGCCGCTTCCCTTGCGTTCGGATTCAAGCAGGATCAGAAGGACGAGAAGACGATTGCCGTTTACGACCTTGGTGGCGGAACTTTCGATATTTCCATTCTTGAACTTGCCGACGGTGTTTTTGAGGTAAAGTCAACGAACGGAGACACTCACCTTGGCGGAGACGACTGGGATCGTGCGATAATCAACTGGCTTATAAAGGAATTCAAGAACGATTCTGGAATCGATCTTTCAGCAGATGCGATGGCGATGCAGCGTCTTAGGGAAGCCGCAGAGAACGCAAAAATTCAGCTTTCATCGCAGACTTCCACCGACATAAATCTTCCGTTCATAACGGCTGACGCAACAGGTCCGAAGCATTTGCAGAAATCTTTGACCCGCGCCCAGTTCGAAAAAATGACGGAAGACCTTCTTGAGCGCACGAAAGAGCCTTGCCGCAAGGCTTTGAAAGATGCGGATCTTTCTGCGGACAAAATAGATGAGATTCTCCTTGTCGGAGGTTCTTCTCGAATGCCGAAAGTTCAGGAAGTCGTAAAGCAGATTTTCGGCAAGGAAGGAAGCCGTTCTGTGAATCCTGATGAGGCTGTTGCAATCGGTGCGGCTGTTCAGGGCGGAGTTCTCAAGGGCGATGTCAAGGACATCTTGCTGCTTGACGTTACGCCTCTTTCTCTCGGAATCGAAACTATGGGCGGCGTAATGACCAAACTCATCGCCAGAAACACCACGATTCCGACAAAGAAGAGCCAGATTTTCTCTACGGCTGCAGATGGTCAGACCGCGGTTTCTATTCATGTTCTTCAGGGGGAGCGGGAAATGGCTGCCCAGAACAGGACGTTGGGTAATTTCGATTTGGTCGGAATTCCTGCGGCTCCAAGAGGCGTTCCTCAGATTGAGGTAACCTTTGATATCGATGCAAACGGAATCGTGCATGTTTCCGCAAAGGATATGGGAACCGGCAAGGAGCAGCACATTCAGATTACTTCGTCTTCGGGCTTGAGCGAGGCTGAAATCGAAAAGATGGTGAAGGATGCCGAGGCTAATGCCGCCGCCGACAAGGAAAAACGTGAATCCGTGGATGCTAAAAATGAGGCTGACTCTCTTGTGTATCAGACCGAAAAGACCTTGAAGGAGATTGGCGATAAAATTTCTGATGTCGACAAGCAGAAGATAAACGATGCCACTGCTGAACTCAAAAAGGCAATGGAGAGCGGTTCGACCTCAGAAATCAAGGAAAAAATCGAGGCTCTGAAGCAGGCTTCCTACAAGATGGCGGAAGAAATGTACAAACAACAGGGTGCGTCTGCATCAGGCGGCACGGACGGTGCTGGAAGTCAGGATGGCGCATCTTCTTCGGAAGGAGAGGCGAAAAACGACTCCAAGTTTGACAAAGGTTCTGCCGACGACGTGGAATACGAAGTTCACGATGATAAATAAGCGTTGCGGAAGTTCCGGTTTTAGAAAGAACTTTTGCTTCGCCTGAATTGAAAAATGCAAGGGCTGAAGGCGATTTTTAGGTGTGAAGAACTTTTTCGGTGAAAACCGAGAGGTTTTGTTCAGCCGAAAATCCCTAAGTCCTTGCAGTTTTTGTTTATGGAATGTTATATTTTTGAAGGAAAAATAAAATGGCAAAGCGTGATTATTATGAAGTGTTGGGCGTTGAAAAGGGAGCCTCCATCGATGAAATTAAAAAGGCATACAGAAAACTTGCGATAAAATATCATCCTGACAGAAATCCCGGTGACAAGGAAGCGGAAGGAAAATTTCGTGAAGCCACGGAAGCTTATGATGTCCTTTCCGACGACAAAAGGCGTCCGCTTTATGATCAGTACGGCTTTGCTGGAGTTGACGAGCAGATGGGCGGCGGAGCGCAGTACAGCCATGCCTATCAGGATTTCAGTGATTTGTTCGGCTCTATGGGCGGCGGTTTTGGCGACATATTCGACAATTTTTTTGGTGGAGGCTCTCGTTCCTCGTCCAGAAAAAAAGGCGGTCCTACGGCGGGCGCAAGCCTTCGCTATGATTTGCGTCTTACTTTCAAGGAAGCGGTATACGGCACAAAAACCGAAATCAGATATAAGCACACGGAGTCCTGCACGGAATGTAAGGGAAGCGGCTGCGCTCCGGGATCTTCAAAGAAGACTTGTACAACATGTAATGGTGTGGGGCAGGTAAGGCGCAGCGCCGGATTTTTTGCAGTTCAGCAGCCTTGTCAGGATTGCCGAGGCACGGGAATGAAGGCGGAAAAGCCTTGCAAAGTCTGCGGAGGAAATGGAAGCGTGGAAAAAGTCACTCAGATGACGCTGAAAATTCCTTGTGGTGTGGATAACGGAAAACGGATTACGATTCCGCACCAAGGCGATGCCGGAGAGAACGGAGGACCAAGCGGAGATCTCATGGTCGTTATCCATGTTGAGCCTCATCAGTATTTTGAACGGGACGGACAAGATTTGTACTGTGCCCTTCCGATTTCATTTACGCAGGCGATTTTGGGAGCGGAAATTTCTTTTCAATCTTTGGACGGAAAATCCATTTCATTTGCCGTTCCGCAAGGAACTGTGTCTGGAAAACTTCTGAAAATCCGTGGAAAGGGAGTTCCGTACACTGCCAATGCAGACCACGCTGGTGATCTTTATGTCAAGATTGTGGTTCAGACTCCTTCGAAAATTTCCCAAAAAGAAAAAGAACTTCTTCAGCAATACAGGGATTTGGAAAAACCTAGCGACAAGCCTTTGCTAATCAAGATTGATAACCTTAACATGTAACGCCGATGGCTAACGAGAACCTTTTTTCGTCTAACTTGGAGAGAGAACCGCTTGCTGCAAGAATGCGCCCCAGAAATCTTGACGAATATATAGGTCAGGATCACATAGTCGGAAAAGGAAGGCTTTTGCGCCGTGCGATAGCGGCGGATCAGCTTTCGTCCGTGATTTTCTACGGACCGCCCGGCTCCGGAAAGACAACTTTGGCTCGTGTCATCGCAAACCACACAAAATCGAATTTCATAACATTGAATGCCGTTCTTACAGGTGTGCAGGACATCCGTTCTTCGATAAAGCAGGCGGAAGAATACTTCAACCTTTATTCCCGCCGGACAATTCTTTTTGTCGATGAAGTTCATCGGTGGAATAAAAGTCAGCAGGATGCCCTCCTTCCGTGGGTAGAAAACGGAACTATAATACTGATTGGGGCGACTACCGAAAATCCTTTTTTTGAGGTGAATAAGGCTTTGGTCAGCCGTTCACGGGTTTTTCAGCTGAAGCCTCTTTTGAAAGAGGATTTGGAAAAGGCGGCATGGCAGGCGATAGCCGATACTGAACGTGGCTATGGCCGTTGGAAAGTTCAGTTTGAGGACGGGGCGTTGGAGCATCTTATCGATACGGCGAACGGAGATGCCCGTTCTCTTTTGAATGCTCTTGAACTTGCGATAGAAACCACTCCCGAAAAATGGTCTCCAGAGGCAAACCCTCCTGTTCCGGCGGTAGGTTCTACAATCTATATCTCAAAAGAAACCGCCGAGGAATCTATCCAGAAAAAAGTCGTGCTTTATGACAGGGATGGAGACTATCACTACGATATAATAAGCGCATTCATAAAAAGTCTTAGGGGACGGGACCCTGATGCCGCAATGTATTGGCTTGCAAGAATGATACGTGCCGGAGAAGATCCGCATTTCATATTCAGGCGAATGCTCATTTCAGCTTGCGAGGATACGGGGCTTGCAGACCCCAACGCCATCTCAATTGTTGAAAGTTGTGCGGCGGCATTTGATAGAGTTGGGCTTCCAGAGGGAAGATATTTTCTTTCTCATGCGGCCCTTTATCTTTCGACTGCGCCAAAGTCGAATTCGTCCATGGCGTTCTTTGACGCATTGGCATCCGTGGAAAAAGAGGATGCCGAAGTCCCGAATCATCTTAAAGATTCTTCCAGGGATTCGGAAGGATTCGGTCACGGAAAAGGATATCTTTATCCTCATGCGTACAAAGATCATTGGGTTGCGCAGCAGTATCTTCCCGATGCGCTGATGGGGCGGGTTTTCTACACGCCGAGCACCCAAGGCTACGAAAACAAAATCCGTGACGAAGTTTTAAGCAGGCGTGAACTTCAGATAGCGGCTATTCTTGAACGTCCAAAGGCGGCTGATTCTGCAACAACAGGCTCTAGGAATGCGGATTCGCTTTTTGAGGGACATTTTGACGGTCTTAATGACGATGCGAACGCAGAGTTTAGAAAAGAGCAGGAACGGAAAAAGTCCGAGCTTTCAATTAATCCTATAAGTCAGTGGTGGATTTCCGAGCATTTCAAGGGCAGTTCTGACAAGAAAATCGAAAATCTTACTTTCAGTCCTAAGGATTCAAGTCGGGAATCCGCCTTGGACAAGGCTGACCGGCAGTGGCGCACAAGGCTTGACTCGAACAGGGCGGAAATTCTTTTGGGAATCCGGGATACGATGGTTTCCATGGCTGCTCTCGCACGTCATCACAGAAGCCTAATTTGGAATGCGGACGACGGGCTTTTACTTTGGGATGTTGTACGAAAATGTCCCGAAGGAGTAACTTGCGGAGTATGCCGCTCTGAAAAAGGAATGGAAATTCTCAAGCAGTACGGCAGAACTTTGGGCGAACTTGATAAACCGATTCTCCTTTTCCGTCCCGAGACAAAGACGAATGGATTTTTGACTCCAAAAGAATTCTACAATTTGATTGTGAAATTCCAATATGGCGGCGCAGTTTTCGATAGGATTTTTTTCAGAGATCCGTTTGTGAGTTTGACTTCGATAAAAGCGATGGCGGAATCGTTTTCGCTAATCATCGAGCCGGAAAAACTTTCAAAACTCATGGCAACAGACGGTGACGGCGAAGATGCGCCTGTCCGGTACGATGCGGACAATTACGATAAATATGACGAAGAAAATGAAAAAGCATCCGCGCGTGACGGCTCGGCATTCCGAGAAAGCCCCTTGGCGGACGGCTGGAAAATAGTGATTTCGCAAAGGATTCCTTCGAGCGGGCAGAGAATCTCATCTTTGATAAAGAACCAAATTTTGACTCCGGCTTCGCTTGAACCGTATATGGAAGCCATAAAAAAAATGGAAAAGGCGGAAGACGAGTTTTTTTCTGACAAGGAAAACAGCCTTTTCAACTGGAACATGGATTCAATCAGAACGGAATTTGAGAAAGTCGGCTTTACAGTGAATGCCGCCGCCAAGATAGAAAACGAGAAGCGCAGGCTTACGGAAAGCGAAATTTCAAAATGGTTCGATACATCGACTTCCGCCTATGCGTACAAACTTGTGGAGGCGATGGGAACGCTGGAACTTAAAAGGCTAATCACACTTCTTCAAAATGCCGCAGGAAATATGCTTTTTAGCTGGCAATCCGAGACGGCGTATTTTACAATCTGCAAAAAATAGGCGCAAAATGCGTTTTTTACATTCTGCGCCATTTTCCTGATTTACTGAATCTTGAAACCGATTATCATGTCTATGATTTGGTCTGCGGCATTCGTGTTCTTTGTTGAGGCTTCGGAAGCTTCTACGGCACCCGCATTGATTTCCATCATGTCGCCAAGAACTTCTACGGATTGCATGTGCGTGTCGTCGGCTGTTTTTTTGAGTTCAGAAATCTGAGAAGCGATGTTCGCACTCTCTTTTTTCATTGTCTCGGAGGCTTCTGTTATGGCGCTTGTAGTTCCGTCGATTGTCTTTACCGTTTCAAGAATATCGTTCACTCCGGCGTTCTCTTCTTCCATACCAAGTTGGATTTCTTTCATCAAGCCGTCCATCTCTATGATTTTTGAACCGACATTCTCGAATGCCTTGGATGATTTTTGCGATGATTCGACAATTCCTTTTATTGCTGTGGCGATTCCGTCCAAAAGTTCGCTTATGGCATTAGACTGGGTTGTTGCCGTTTCCGCCAAAGCCCGTATTTCATCCGCAACAACGCTGAATCCTTTTCCGAGTTCGCCCGCATGAGCAGCCTCGATTGCGGCGTTCATCGCAAGAAGGTTCGTCTGTTCTGCGATTCCCGATATTGCCATATTCGCTTCGTTCAGGTTCGCCGACTGCTTTGCTATCTGCTCGATACGTTCGCTTACGTCTTGTTGCAGTTTATTTCCTTCGATTGATTTTTCGTTAAGGACAGAATAGTCCGTCGAAATGAGGGTTACGTTTTTATTCACCTGTTTTATGTTTGCTGAAATCTGTTCTACTGCCGAGGACGCCTGCTCGATTGCGTCCGACTGGGAGATTATCTTTGTGTTCAGATGAGAAATTTGGGACTCGAATTCTACTATACTGTCGGATACGCTTGTGATTTTTCCCTGCTGAGAAGCAATCTTGTCTTCTATGTCGCTTATCATTTTTGTGGCGTAACCGATGTTCTGTATGTGAGTTCCCATGCTTTTGTTCAAAGTAACGCCGGAATCTTTTAGTATGTTCGATTGATTCTGAAGTTCCCCTATAAGATACGAAAGCCTTTCAATTACGTTGTTGCAGCTTTTTGCGAGCGAACTTAATTCTGTGCTCTTTTGTTCAGGGATTCTTTGCGTAAGATCTGCGTTTCCCTTGCTCACCGTTTCCATCGCATCTGTGATTTTGTCCAGTGCGCCAAAAAGAAAATTGGAGAATATGTATACGGTGCTGACTCCAAGAATAACGCTTATCAGTCCCATTAAAGAAATCAGTAGAACCTGCTTTTTTGTCATTCGTATTATGTAGTCTACATTATAGTCGCAGCCTATAAGACCGATTATTTTGCCTTTAGAGTTTTTTATAGCTCCGTAAACGCTTATCTGCCAGCCCCATTCGCTGTGGTGTTCAAGTTTTGTATGGTTTATGCTTCCGTCTTGGAGCGTCTTTTTGGGCGGCGTCCCCCACCTTGAGATGTCCTCTTCTGTTCCCATCTCCGTGAAGTGTTCTTCGTTTCTGATTCCAGCTTCAACATCCATGACATATGTGTATACCGAGTCGGTCTTTGGAATCATGGAATAAAGGTACTGACAACTGGTTGATTTTGCCAGTCTCAAAAGTTCTGCACGCATATTTTCTGCTTTTTCATCGTTCGGATTCATTTCCTTGCTGATGCGTTCGAACTCATCGCCGTTAAGTATCTCAAGAGCTTTTTCTACGACACTGCTGGCTTGATTTACTGCGCTTGCCGTTCCTATCTTTGTTATGGAAAATGCGGAAATTATAGAAATAATCACACACGAAACCAGCACGAATGCCAGAAATGCCATGATAAATAGGCGTTTTATTGAAATCGTCATTTTCTTCTCCAGTGTAAACGAATACAGTTCATTATATATTATCCTTATATATAAATCGAGTTATTTATTGGAATAAAATGAGTTTGCGTTTGAAATAAAAGTAAATATTTCCGAAAAAAGATTCTCAATTAGAGATTTTCATGATTTTTTAATGTATGGAAATAAGTCGCGTTTTTCCGTATCATTCGCCAAATGAAAGATAGGAATTACAATCTTACAATTATTGCTTGTTTTGCCTCATACGTTGTTCAGGCAATCGTGAATAATTTTGTGCCGTTGCTTTTTATAAGGTTCAACAGCGAATACTCGATTCCGATTTCACAGATAACCCTTTTGGTGACGATAAATTTTTCCCTTCAGCTTTTGGTGGATTTGCTTTCCGTTCTGTTTGTAGACAGGATTGGATACAGGCGTTCTATGCTTTTGGCTCATGGTTTTTGTGCGGTGGGATTCATTCTGCTTTCGTTTCTTCCCTCGTTGATGGAAAATCATTTTATAGGAATTCTCATATCTGTGTTTTTCTATGCGATAGGCGGCGGACTTCTTGAAGTTCTTGTAAGTCCGATTATGGAAGGTTGTCCCACCGACAACAAAGAAAAGGCGATGAGCCTTCTGCATTCGTTTTATTGCTGGGGACACGTTGCCGTCGTTCTTTTTACTACGCTGTTTTTCTTGGCTTTTGGAATCTCGAACTGGAGACATCTTTCGCTGGTTTGGGCAGCCGTTCCCTTGCTGATAGGAATTATGTTCATTTTCATTCCTGTGCCGTCTCTTATAAAAGACGGAGAAACGGGACTTTCCTTCAAAAAACTTTTTTCCATCAAAAAATTCTGGATTTTGCTGCTGATGATGGCGTGCGCCGGCGCAAGCGAGCAGTCTGTAAGCCAATGGGCATCCGCATTTGCCGAAAAAGCTCTCGGCATAACTAAAACTTTGGGCGATGTGGCAGGTCCGATGATGTTCGCAGTGCTGATGGGAACTTCCAGGGCTTTTTTCGGCAAGAAAAGCGGCGGGCTTGATTTGGATAAATTCATGGCGTTCAGCGGAATTTTGTGCATCACATCTTACCTGTGCATAGCTCTTGTGCCGAATCCATTGGTGGCGCTTGCAGGCTGTGCGATAACCGGTCTTTCCGTCGGAATAATGTGGCCCGGCACGTTCAGCAAAGGAAGCGCAGCCATCAGGAACGGCGGAACTGCCATGTTCGCACTTTTTGCGCTTGCCGGAGACCTTGGATGCTCCGGAGGTCCTACGCTGGTAGGATTCGTTTCAAATGTATTTAGCGACAACATAAGAATCGGAATCCTTTTTGCATTGGTTTTTCCGATTCTTCTGCTTTTGGGACTTTTTTTACTCAGACGGAAAAATGCCATGCTTTTTCGTTCCGATGGGTAAAGTTTTCCGGAAAATCCGTTTTTGAAAAACTTTTTTATTTTAATTCGAATTTTTGCGGTTTTTAGTAAGGAAAGTCGACTAATTCATCGAAAATGAATTGATTTTTGTCATTTCTCGGGTATTATGTTCGATAGGAAAAGAATTTCTAAAGAGGAGTCTATGAACCTAAAAATGTATTCCGACAGCAAAAAAAATCTCATCATGTTTCTTCCCGACGGAATCAAGGACGATGAAATTTTTGCGCTTGGCGAAATGTCTTTTCCCGATGAGATGGATTTTGACGAATACCGTGATTTTTCCTACGGAATCACAAAACCGACCGGATGCATAAATCTTTCCGCTTCCCATGCAAGTTATCCTGTAACATCGATATATCCCGACACATTTGTCCCTCCCGTGAGTTGATTGATGTCTTTCAAAAAAGAATATGTAAAATCCTAAAACCGGACACGATATTTTTGTGCGGAATCTTGCGTTTGTTTTCCGCATTTTTCATTGCATTGCAATTCGCAAAGATTTTCTGAATCGCATTGAACAGTCTTTCCATAATAAGTATAATCGTTTGATTTTAGGAAGAAGAGGTCTATCGAAGTGAAACTGATTTATGGAATCAAGGACAAACCGAGTTTTGTAAAAATTGTTGTGTTCGCTTTTCAGCAACTTTTGGCAGTCATGGCGGCAACCATCGCCGTTCCGGCAATCGTGGGACACGGGCTTACGGCATCGGCGGCTTTGTTCGGTGCCGGAATCGGAACTGTCGTCTACCTTGTGGCAACAAAAAGTTCAAGCCCGGTATTTTTAGGAAGTTCGTTTGCGTTCATCGGTTCTATGTTCAGCGCATTTGCCGGAGCAGCCACGCTTGGGCTTGCAGAATCGGCAGGCTATTGGGGACTTATAATCGGCGCGCTGATGGCAGGCTTTGTCTACATAGCCATTGCAATTGTGGTAAAAATCTTCGGTGTCGCTTGGATAGACAAATTGATGCCGCCTGTGATAATCGGTCCTACCGTTGCAATAATCGGTCTAAGTCTTTCGGGAAATGCCGTCGCAGATTTGATGAAATCCAACGTACTTGGCGGAAACTCTCACATAGCCTTGCTGTGCGGTCTTTTTACGCTTGCGATAACCATGCTCTGTTCGACATACGGAAAACGAGCGGGAAGACTGATTCCGTTCATCATAGGAATTGCGGCTGGTTATGCGCTCGCCTCTTTTTTTGCCCTGCTCGGACACATTTCGGGAAATGAATCCCTCATCGTCATAGACTACAGCGCACTTAAACTTTTGGACTTCAAGTCAGTTTCGGGCTACGTTTCCTTGCCGAAATTCACGGTCTTGTTGGGCGGAACGGAAGGGCTGAAGGCGATTACGGGAAAATATCTTCTTACGCTATTTACGGCATATGTTCCCGTTGCGTTTGTCGTGTTTGCAGAACATCTTGCGGATCACAAAAATCTTTCTGCAATTGTAGAAGTGGATCTTCTGAAAGAACCCGGACTTACTCGCACGCTTTTGGGCGACGGAATCGGAACGATGGTCTCGACCGCATTCGGCGGCTGCCCCAGCACAACCTACGGAGAATCGATAGGTTGTGTTGCTATAACTCGGAATGCATCTACCGTCTCGATTTGGGGATGCGCATTCATCTGCATAATATTTTCGCTCATAAGTCCGCTGGTCGCAATCCTTGAAACGATTCCTGCCTGCGTCATGGGCGGAGTTTGCGTTGCGCTTTACGGATTTATCGCTGTATCGGGATTCAAAATGTTCCAAAAAGTGGATTTGAACAAAAATAAGAATCTTTTTGTGGCATCGGTAATTTTTATAACAGGTGTCGGCGGAATGGTGGTTAGTTTCGGTGCGGTGGAAATCAGAACGGTAGCCTGCGCTCTGATTCTTGGAATTCTTACAAATCTTATGCTCGGAAAAGAGGCAACGGAAAAATCCGACCAATAGGAGATATTTATGAAGGAAATACTGGCAAGTCAGCTAAACGAAAACATTTTTGAACTCATCGGCGAAGAATGGATGCTGGTCACAGCCGAACGACAAGGCAAGGTCAATATGATGACTGCAAGTTGGGGTGCGTTGGGAGTCTTTTGGAACAAACCTGCGGCGACGATATACATACGCCAAAGCCGCTACACAAAAGAATTCATAGATTCTTCTGAGCGATTTTCGTTGTGTTTTTTCGAAAGCCAATACAGAAGAATGCTGGGAATGTGTGGCACAAAATCCGGACGGGATATAGACAAAATAAAAGAATCTGCCTTGACGCTAAAAAGTGTAGATGGCGTTCCGTATTTTGAGGAAGCCCGGATGGTTTTTGTGTGCAAAAAGATTTTCAATCAAAAGATGGAACGCTCCGGCTTCATGGAAGAAGAGCCGTTCAACAAAAACTACACGAACGGAGATTTGCACCAGCTTTACATCGCAGAAATCGAAAAAATCTACATAAATTAACGGAAGGTCTATTTTAAGCGGCAAAAACACTGCGACATTACCATTCGGAAACTCGCTTATTGAACGCATTTTTTGCGGAAAAATCCTTGTGGGAATGCAGCATTTTATAGGGAAGTATTTACTCGGCTAGCATGAAAACGCTCAATCAATGCTAGATGTTTTCTCATAAAGACACGGCATTTTTGCGGAAAAATCCTTGTGGGAATGCAGCGTTTTTCCGTTCGGAAAAGTTAGTTGAGTTTTTGAAATCTGCAATTTTCAAAAGAACTGAAAAATAAGCGAGTGGTAACTCCGATACTCGAAACCTCTGTAGAAATGCGATGATTTTTATGATTCAAAAACGGCGAAATCGATAAGAGGGGCTTTTATAAAAGCCGAACTTTTTGGAAATATGCCGATTTTGCGATTTTACAAAAAATGCGTTCAATGATCGAGTTTGGTTTGCAATGGCGAGAGTTTGTTTTTCGCCGCTGAAAATGAACGCCACTAATTTTCCAAAGGAGGTTTTCCATCGCACAGGCGGTTTTTCATTTCGCTTTCCGGTAAATCCAAATCCGCAGGCGTTGCGTATCGTACTATGCGGTAGGAATATCCTTGTTCCGCAAGAAATTTTTGTCGGTTCGAGCCGAAATCTTCTTCAACAGTGTCGCGGGTAATCAAAGTGAAAAAACGGGATTTCCTGTCTTTCGGACGCAAAATCCGTCCGAGCCGCTGCGCCTCTTCCTGTCTGCTTCCAAAAGTTCCCGAAACCTGAATCGCGATGGACGCATCAGGCAAATCGATTGCGAAATTCGCAACTTTTGAGACCACGAGAACATGGATTTTTCCTTTTCTGAAATCATCATAAATTTTATCGCGCTCGGCATTCGGCGTTTTTCCCGTGATGATTGGCGCAGAAAGCATTTTTGAAAGTTCTGCCAATTGATTCAAATATTGCCCGATAACAAGAATTTTGTCGTTTGGAAAGCGTTTGATTATTTCCCGGACGACTTCGTGTTTTTGCGGATTTTCGCTTGCTATCCGATGCTTCAATTTGGCTGGGGCAACGGCATATGTAATTTCTGAGTCGCTTGGCAGGTTCAGCCGAACCTCTACGCATTCCGCCGTGGCAATCCAGCCGATTTTTTCAAGTTCTTTCCATGGGACATCGTAACGTTTCGGGCCTACAAGACTGAACACAAAGCCCTCGCAACCGTCCTCGCGTACCAATGTGGCTGTAAGTCCGACGCGCCTTACGGCTTGCAGTTCTGCGATGACCCTAAAAACTGGCGCAGGAAGCATATGGACTTCATCGTAAATTATAAGTCCCCATTGTCTTTCCTTGAATATGGAAAAATGCGGATAAGGTCCGTCTTTTTCAGGCCGCCAAGTCAAAATCTGATATGTCGCGACCGTTACCTGCTTTATGGTCTTGCTTTCGCCCGTGTATTCGGCGATTTGGTCTTCCGAAAGATTTGTTTTATCCAAAAGTTCCTGAATCCACTGATGGACAGCCGAAATGTTCGTCGAGATTATGAGCGTGCTTGTTTTCAGAAGCGACATGATTTCCATTCCGACGATTGTTTTTCCTGCCCCGCATGGAAGGACGATTGTCCCGAAACCTGTGCCAGGTCCTTTGTTCCCGACAAGAGCTGCCGCCGAATCCTTCTGGTAGTCCCTGATTTCAAATGGCGCTCCGGATTTTGTGGTTTTCCTTAGCTCAAAATCGAGCGGCTCTCCGTCTTCCAGTTGGATTTCGTCCTTCACTGGCCACAATGATTTCAATAATTCCTGCTTAATCGTGCCTCTGTCGGTAAGTTTTAGCATGAAGCAATATTTTTTTTCATCTTCCGAAAGGCGGATTTTTTCAGATGCGGCGTTTTCATCATATTCGCATGGAACAAGAAGTTTTTTTGCCGAAGAATTTGCGGAAATCTCAAGAAAAACCTGCCGACTTTCCGTTACAAGATAAAGATATTGCTCTTCTATCGCCGAATTTTCATCTTGTTTTTCAGAATCGAAAAGGTTTTTTGCTTTCAACGGAACGTTCGCTTTAGGGCCGGGAATCATTCGGATTTTTCCGAATCTGCCTGCCGTTTCCTTTATCCATGCCGCCACGGATTGCGGAACTTCGTATCTTGCGTATTTTTGTAAAATTCCGATTGTGTGTTCTGCCGTGAATCCTGCGCTGGTCGAATTCCAAAGCGAAAGCGGGGTCAGCCTGTATGTGTGCAAATGTTCAGGCGAACGCTCAAGTTCTGCAAACGGAATCAGGTCGTTCCTGCATTCGTCTGCCAAAGGAGAATGAACGTCCAAAAGGAGCGTCCTGTCGCTTTGTACAATAAGCGGATTTTCAAATTGCATACAAAAATATTCTAATCAATTGAAAGAAAAATCGCCATAGCAATTGCGTAAAAACGAGTCCGTCCGCTTTTTACGGAAGAAAACGCTGTCCGGGAAAAATGCTTCGGCACGCAAAATCCGTTTTTTGCATAAAAATCATATTTCAAACTGCGATATGTTTTTGTGGATTTTTATGACGATTTCTTTGTTGCTGTCCGCCGCTTCGTCTACGAGTTTTACGGTCTTTTTCATGTGCTCGGTTGCCTGAAGGGTTTCTTCCACCGCATTCATCGTGGAATTTGAGGCTTCTAGAACATTTTTCATGAAGTTTTTCAGTTTTTCGGAACTCTCCATTTCTTCTTCGGCAAGGTCTTTTATCGAGTGAATCGCCGAAACTACGTCAGTTACGGATTCACGGACGGCGAACGCCTCGTTTTTCTGCTGCTCCATTGTCGAAGTGAGCGTTTTTATGAGTTCTGCGTTTTCGGTTACGTTTCCTGTGATTTCGACGAACGCATTTTTTGCCGATGTCATCGCTTCTACGCCTGCGATGGTTTTTTCCATCATTTCCTGCATTTTTGACTGTACGTTTTTTGCGCTTCTTGCGGATGATTCTGCAAGGGAACGAACTTCGCTTGCCACAACGGCGAATCCTGTTCCGAACTGACCTGCGTGCGCCGCTTCTATCGCCGCATTCATCGAAAGAAGGTTCGTCTTTGTCGCAATCTGCTGTATCGTAAGAAGAAGTTTTCTTACCTCTTCCGAAACCGTCTGAATTTCTTGCATAGCGACTGTGGCGTTCGTTATTGCCTCGCCCCCGACCGAACTTCTTTCGGAAAGTTCTTCGGAAACAGAGCTGGCTTTTTTTGTCATGTCGGCGACATTTGAGATATTCGCAGAAATCTCCGTCATCGAGGAAGAAATATTCTGAATAGCATCAGCCTGCTGAACGACATGCATTTTCACCGTATCTATGTTGGTTACGAGCGTGTTCAGGTTTTCGTCAGTTTGTGATATAAGCTCGTTTTGCCTTTCTTCGTTTTCGTTTAT
Organism: uncultured Treponema sp.; assembly: GCA_905372235.1. Taxonomy (GTDB): domain Bacteria; phylum Spirochaetota; class Spirochaetia; order Treponematales; family Treponemataceae; genus Treponema_D. The sequence goes on along the minus strand of CAJPOF010000005.1, from coordinate 27,072 downwards.
TTTGTTGAACGCTTCAGAAATATGGGAAAGGGCTGCCGACGCTGAATGAGAGGAGTCGGATACCACATTTGCGGATTCGTCTATGCTGTCTGCATCTTCTCGAAGGGCTTTTATCATAAGCGAAAGTTTTTCGATAAGCTTGTTCTCGTAGGATGACATTGCGCCGAAATCATCCGTCATTCTGATGTAGATTCTTTTTGAGAGGTCTCCGCTGACAGCGATTTCCTGAAGCCGTTCCGCATTTCTTTTTATTCGGGTTGTAAGTCCCGCTATCGCATATATAAACGGATAAAATGAAAGTGCCATGGACATAAGCGTGCATATTATTCCTTTTTTGATGAACAGGGGGAGTAGCTCGCCTTCAAGAACTCCGTGGTCTTTGTCGAATATGATTCCATACGGAACTGAAAGAATGTTCACGCCGACAAAAAAAATCGCTATAAAAAAAATCATCGATATGGATTTTGACACGCTTGTCGTTCTGGAATTTTTTACTCCCGTTATTGTAAGCATCCTAAGATGGGCGTTTGTCTTTATAGTCATCTGTTCAAGTGCGGTTATAACGGAAATTGCCGCAAGCCCTCCGAATCCTATCGCCTGCGCAATTATGAGCAGGAGTCTTGAAGGAACAAAATCCCACGAGCCGGAAAGAACTCCCACAGTCATGATTATAATCTGACCCAAAAACGAACCTGTAAAAAATGCGCCAATTACAAAAAGTCTAAGTTTTCTGTAGCTTCCAAGGCATATTTTTATTTCTTCTTGAGTTGCTCCCCTGTTTTCTTTTTTGAGGACTTTAAGAATTTCGTCGAAGGGTTTTGCGACAAAATATGCTCCGATATTTATTATTAACACCAGAACAGTTGCTACAGCCACATTGAAAAGCAGCGTCGGACTTGTCCACATTGTGCTTCCTTCGTTCCATATGAACTCAAGTTGGCACCAGCGCAAGCTTAGTGTTGAAAAATATGTTACTGACGAGAAAACAATGCAAAAAAATGAAAATATAGACATATTTTTATTATCTCATAAAGTTAAAAAAATACCAATCTATCGGCAAAAAAATACTATAATCTTTTAAAATATATTTTCCGGAAAAAGGTGCATTTTTGCGTTTGGATTTTGTGTCCCAAAAATCAGCGATTTGGTATAGAATTGGCGCATGAACGATATTTTTTTTATGAGGAGGGCGATTGAACTTGCCCGTAATGGCGAAGGATTTGTTTCTCCGAACCCGCTTGTGGGTGCGGTCATAGTAAAGGATGGAAAAATTCTCGCCGAAGGATTTCATCGAAAGTACGGAGAACTTCATGCCGAGCGCGAGGCGTTAAAGTCTCTTTGTGAAAAAGGACTTTCCGCACAAGACGCAACCCTTTTTGTTACGCTTGAACCGTGCTGCCATGAAGGAAAGCAGCCGCCATGTGTCCAGGCGATATTCCAGGCGGGAATCAAAAAAGTCGTGGTCGGAAGCCGGGACCCCAATCCTCTTGTCCATGGAAAAGGGAACGCTTTTTTGCGTGAACAAGGAATCGAAGTGCAGGAAGATTTCCTAAAAGAAGAATGTGATGCGCTGAATCCGATTTTCTTCCATTATATTACCGAAAAAACGCCGTATGTCGCGCTGAAATACGCCATGACTTTGGATGGAAAAATCAGCACGCAGTCGGGAAAGTCCAAGTGGATTACAAATGAAAAAAGCCGACTCCATGTTCATGCCCTCAGAAAAAAGTTCAGTGCCATATTGTGCGGAATCGATACGGTTCTAAAAGACGACCCGATGCTGGATTCCAGATGCGAAAATCCTAGGAATCCTTTGAGAATTGTTTGCGATTCTTCGCTGCGTCTTCCTTTGGAAAGCCGTTTGGTTCAGACTTCGAAAAACATTCCCGTTGTTGCCGTATGCGTAAAAAACGAGGAAAAATCTTTTTTGCAAAGAAAAAACTCTCTTCTTGAATCGGGAGTTGAGGTTCTTGAACTTTCATCTGATTCTGAAAATCGACCGGATGTAAAAGAACTTGTTAAAATTTTAGGGGAACGAAAAATCGACAGTCTTCTTGTCGAAGGCGGCGGTGAGGTAAATTTCAGTTTTCTTCAGGCTGGTCTTGTAAATCGCATTTATGCTTTCCTTGGCTCAAAAATTTTCGGTGGGCAGGGAAAATCCCCTGTTTCCGGAAAAGGCGTGGAAAACGTGGAAGATGGGTTTTTGTTCACTTTGCAGAACGTTACGAATTTTGACGGAGATGTTCTTCTTGAATACGAGGCAAAAAAATGATAGGATTGCATCACTTCGGGGCGAGGTTGAATTCCTCACCGGCTGTGAACATCATTTGATGTAAGCCAGCAAGCCGTCGAAAATCCGGCGGCACGATACGGTGAAAATCCGTGGCCGACAGTAAAGTCTGGATGGAAGAAGTAAATCCGTGTTTTTTATAGGATTTTTATTTAGCCTTCTTGCCCTGCGGTTTATGCGGGGCTTTTTTTTGCCCAAGTGCGGAGGCTTTGTTGTTTACAGGAATAATTGAAGAGGTCGGAATAGTAAGAGCCGTGCAGAACGGGCATATCGAAATCGAGGCGAAAAAAGTTCTTGAGGGAACTAGAATCGGGGACAGCATAGCGGTGAACGGCGTTTGCCTTACCGTTACAAAAATGACTTCTTCGCATTTTTCTGCCGACGTTATGAATGAGACTTTTTCCAGGTCGAACTTGTCGTCGCTTTTACATGGCGACAAGGTGAATCTTGAACGGGCGATGATGCCTGGGGGAAGGTTCGGCGGACATTTTGTGAGCGGACATATTGACGGAACGGGAAAAATTGTCGGAATGGAAAACGACGGAAACGCCGTTTGGGTGCGTATATCCGCTAAGGAAGAAATCCTTCGCCTGATAATCGAAAAAGGTTCTGTTGCGATCGACGGAATCAGCCTTACTGTCGCAAAGGTTTTTCCGGAAAGTTTTTCAGTCAGCGTGATTCCGCTTACCGGAAAAGACACTTCTTTGCTCGGAAAGAAGAAGGGGGATTTTGTGAATATCGAAAACGACATGATTGGAAAATATGTCCATAGGCTTATGAACGCATCTTCTTCAAGTCAGGAAGAAAGGGATGAAAAAATCCTTAAATGGCTTGGAAATTAAAATCGTTCTACTTTTTTAGTTGATTTTGGAGGTGATTTACGATGAACCATGAATACGATTCTATAGAAGATGCATTGGCGGAACTCCGTGCGGGTCGAATAATCCTTGTTACAGACGACGAGGAACGTGAAAATGAGGGCGACATGATTTGCGCCGCCAGATTTGCGACCCAAGAAAACATAAACATGATGGCAAGCCATGCAAAAGGTCTTATCTGTACTCCGATGAGCAATGACATAGCAAAAAGGCTGAACCTCTATCCGATGGTTGCGGAAAACACGGACAATCACGAGACCGCCTTTACCGTTTCTATAGACCATCGCTCCACGACCACGGGAATCTCTGCTTCCGAGCGGTCAATTACCGCGCTTGAATGTATAAATCCTTCCAGTTCGCCTGAAGATTTTAGAAGACCGGGACATATGTTTCCTTTGATTGCAAGGAAGGGCGGAGTCCTTGTGCGGAACGGACATACCGAAGCGACTGTAGATTTATGCCGTCTTTCAGGACTTGAGGAATGCGGACTCTGCTGCGAGGTAATGGACGACGACGGGACTATGATGCGCACTCCTAAACTTTGGGAACTTTCGAAAAAATTCAATATGAAGTTCATTACGATAAAGGCTCTGCAGGATTATCTTAGGCTTCACGAAAGTCATGTGGTTAGGGAGGCGACGGCGCATCTTCCGTCTGAGTTCGGCGATTTTGAGATTTTCGGGTACGTGAACGATTTGACGGGAGAGCATCACGTTGCCCTTGTCCGGGGGGAAATCGGGGACGGGGAGGATGTGCTTTGCAGGGTTCATTCAGAATGTCTTACAGGCGATGTGTTTGGCTCAAAAAGATGCGATTGCGGACCTCAACTTCATGCGGCGATGAAGCGGATTTCCGAAGAAGGTCGCGGCGTGATTCTTTATATGAGGCAGGAAGGCAGGGGAATCGGTCTTATAAATAAACTCAAGGCGTATGAACTTCAGGAACAGGGATTTGACACTGTGGAAGCGAACGTCAAACTGGGATTCAAGCCGGATTTGAGGGAATATTGGATTGGCGCACAGATTCTCAGGGATTTGGGGTGCAGGTCTTTAAGGCTTCTTACGAATAATCCTGAAAAAGTTTACGGTCTTGACGGCTTTGGGCTGAAGGTTTTAAAAAGAGTTCCGATAGAAATTCAGTCGCAAGAATACGACCGTTTTTACTTAAAGACCAAAAAAGATAAAATGGGGCATATCTTTACGGAAGATTTTAAATAAAACTAAAATCTGAAAAAATCGTGATTTTGATTTTGAAAAAACTTGCGCAAAATTGTGCAGTTTTATGCGTCCGTGCGGATTTTATGAAAATCGGCGTTTGCAAAAATATAGATTTATGGAGAATTCGTTATGAATGAGATTAATTTGGTGGAAGGAAAACTTGTCGCTCCAGAAGGGATGAAGGTTGGAATCGTTGCCTCAAGGTTCAATGAGATAATCGTCAATAAACTTTTGAGCGGAGCTGTTGACGGTCTTGTCCGGCATGGTGTAAGCGAAGAGAACATCACTGCCGTGTGGGTTCCGGGGGCGTTTGAAATTCCTTTGGTCGCAAAGAAAATGGCTGAAAGCCGGCTGTACGACGCTGTAATAACGGTGGGTGCTGTAATCAGAGGTTCTACGAGCCATTACGATTATGTCTGTGCGGAAGTTTCCAAGGGGGTTTCGCAGGCAGGACTTCAGACGGGTGTTCCTGTGCTGTTCGGAGTTATAACCACTGAAAACATCGAGCAGGCAATCGAGAGGGCAGGAAGCAAGGCTGGCAACAAGGGTTACGACTGCGCACTTGACGCTATCGAAATGGCGAACATAATGAAGGCGTTGCATAAAAATACGTCAATCACTATTTGATGAATTAAAATCGGGAGAAGAAAATGTATACACCATTGGAAGAATATTTGACTTTGTGCGGCGGAAAACCCAACGCCTCGATGTGCGCATATGTCGCAAACCTTCAGCAGGTCGCCTCTGTCGATTCTAAAATAGCGGCTTCAATTGTCAATGAACTTGAAAATCAAAGAAGCCATCTGAAACTTGTTGCGTCCGAGAACTATTGTTCCCTTGCTGTTCAGGCTGCCATGGGAAATCTGCTCACGGACAAATATGCGGAAGGTTATCCAGAACACAGATATTACGGAGGATGCGTAAACATCGATGCCGTGGAAAACAACGCCGCAAGGGAGGCGGAAAAACTTTTTGGGGCGGATTATGCGTATGTCCAGCCTCATTCGGGGGCGGACACAAATCTTGTCGCATATTGGGCAATACTTTCTGCAAAAGTCGAGACTCCGACCTTGGAAGAACTTGGCGTAAAGTCCTTGGCTGAACTAAAGGACGAGCAGTTTGACATGCTTAGAAAACGTTTTGGAAATCAGCGTCTTATGGGGCTTGATTATTCCTGCGGCGGACATCTTACGCACGGTTACAGGATGAATGTTTCCGCTCGAATGTTTGAATCTCATCCTTATGTGGTTGACGAAAAGACCGGTCTTTTGGACTACGACAAAATAGAACATCAGGCGATGGAAGTTAGACCGCTTATCCTTCTTGCCGGATATTCTGCATATCCACGTGCGATAAATTTCCGCCGATTTAGAGAAATTGCCGACAAATGCGGAGCGGTTCTTATGGTAGACATGGCGCATTTCGCAGGTCTTGTCGCAGGAAAGGTTTTCACCGACGATTTTGATCCTGTAAAATGGGCGGACATCGTTACCACAACGACGCATAAGACATTGCGCGGTCCTAGGGGAGCGATGATTCTCTGCAAAAAAGAATACGCCGACTACGTGAACAAAGGTTGTCCCATGGTTCTTGGAGGTCCGTTGGGTCATGTGATGGCAGCCAAGGCGATTGCTTTCAAGGAAGCGAACACGGCTTCATATCGTGAGTATGCGCAAGATGTCGTAAAAAATGCCAAGGCTCTTTCCGAAGCGTGCAAGTCGCTCGGATTTCCTGTTCAGACCGGCGGAACGGACAATCATCTTATGCTTTTGGACGTTACCGTTTACGGGCTTACGGGAAAGCAGGCTGAAGCGGCGTTGTTCGCATGCGGTGTAACTGTAAACGCGAACGCACTCCCGTACGACAAAAACGGCGCATGGTGGACTTCAGGAATCCGAATCGGAACGCCTGCCCTTACGACTCTCGGTTTTGTCGAAGACGAAATGAAGGAAGTCGCATCCATAATCGGCCTTGTTCTGAAAGGAACAAAACCCGGACTTACAAAGGACGGAAAACCTGCAAAAGGAAAGATAGAACTTGACCCTCAGGTTCAAAAAGAGGCGAAAAAAAGGGTGTCTGCTCTGCTTTCGTCTCATGTGCTTTATCCGGAACTTGATTTGGATTTCCTTAAAAAGCAGTTTGCGGAATAAAAATATTTTCCGGCAAGAATATGATTTATCGCCATCTCGATTTTTCGGGATGGCGATATTATTTTATTAAAAAAGTTTCCTCGTTAGGGAAGCTCAATTTTCCAAAACTCGACCTATCTTCATTCCTGCGATTTTATATTTTTTGAAAACTGCTAGATTTTTGCTTTGCAAAAGAATATATTTCTTTTCATGAATTTTTCCAGCAATCGATATTTTGGAAATTGGGCTTTCTACAGACGCGCCCTTTCCATCGCTCTTCCTGTGATGGCGCAGCAGCTGATTCAGAATCTTGTTTCGCTCATCGATAACTTTATGGTTTCGGGGCTTGGCGACATAAAGATGAGCGGAGTGAATGTTGCAGGAATGATTTTCTTTATGTTTTTTGTCATGACCATGACAATCTGCTCGTCCGGCGGAATTTTCATGAGCCAATTCAAAGGCGCAAAAGACAAGGAAGGAATGCAGCAGGTCTTTTATTTCAAACTCCTTGTGATGGGAATTCTTGGGATTGCAATGTTTTTTCTGTGCCGTGCGGCTCCTCAAAAACTTTTTTGGCTTATGGTAACAAAAAACACGGATGCCCAGGCGATAATTGAGCAGACAAGAATATATTCAAGAGCGGTTGCCGTATCGTTTTTGTTTTCGGGCTTTTCCAGTGCCATTTCGACTTCTTTGAGGGAAGTGGAAATCGTCCGTCCGCCGCTTGTGATTTCCGTTACGGCGACCCTTATAAACACATTCTTCAACTGGATTTTGATTTACGGAAAATTGGGTGCTCCTCGCCTTGAGGTTGCAGGTGCAGGCTACGCTACAGTCATTGCAAGAATCTGTGAACTTCTTATGTTCGTAGTATACATCGCCGTCAAAAAACCAGACTTTGTATTCAATCTTGTGCATATTTTGAGGATAAAATGGTCGCTTTTCGCAAAAATTTTCTCAAAATCCATAGTGATTCTTTATTCTGAGATTTTTTGGGCAATAAGCGAAACAATTTCCGCTGCACTTTTCAACACACGCGGTGGAGCGGAAGTCGTATCCGGAATGGCGGCGGGTTTTGCCATCGCAAACCTGATTTTTATAAGCATGGGCGGCATAATGACAAGCACCGGCGTAATCATGGGAACGGAACTTGGCGCCGGAAAACTCGAAGATTGCCGCAGATTCAAAAATTGGATTTTATCCGGTTCTATTTTTTTCGGCTTTGGATTTGCCGTGTTCGGATTCTGTTCGACATTCCTGATTCCCGTAGTTTTTTCGAACCTCACCCCGGAAGCACGAAAAATCGCCTTGCTTCTTGTGATAACGGCTTCCCTTTATCTTCCGCTTTGGGGATTTTTGAACGCCCAGTATGCAATAAGCCGCGCCGGAGGAGACACAAAAATGGGTGCGATATGCGATACGGTCGGAAACGTCCTTTTCCTTGGCGGAATGCTGCTTCTCACATTCTTTACGCCGCTTGGACCTGTTGCAATGTACGCAATTGTAAAACTGAGCGATGTTCCTAAGAGCGCAATCGCACATTTCTGGCTGAAGAAAGAAAGATGGCTTGTAAATTTGGCGAAAACGGAATGATTTTGAATCCGCAAATACATCGAAACGCAAGAACGTTTTTGCCTGTTATATGCTGATTTTCCCGTTGGAGATATTTTTTAAGGATTCCTTGAAAAATTCAAGTTCCGATGACACGATTTTTCCGCTTACTTTTACTTCCGTTCCGAACTCTTCAATAATTTCGCTTACGGAAAACGCTTCCATCATGCGTTTAATTGACTTGTGCAGTGTGTAATCGGCAGAAAACGAAAAGTCCTTCTTTTCCACATATTCCTGAAAAAGCCCGGCGGATTCCGCCTTTTCGATTACGCTTTTAGCTCCGTCGCCGTAGGCTTTTACAAGTCCGCCTGTTCCAAGCAGTGTGCCTCCGAACCATCTTGTTACGGTTACTAAAAAGTTTGTGCAGTCTTTTCCCTGCATTACGCAAAGAATCGGTCTTCCTGCTGTCCCGGACGGTTCTCCGTCATCGCTCATTCCCAAGATTTCTTTTGAAAATCCAAGCACAAAAGCGTGTACCACATGTGTCGAATCAAAATGCTTGGTCTTCTGTGCCTTTACGATTTTTTTTGCGTCGTCCTGAGAGGTGCATGGAAAAATCTCGTTCAGAAACCGGGAATTTTTTATTTTGAATTCCGTAGACGCATAATCTGTAAGGATTTTCATGGAAAAATACTAGCGTAAAAACAAAAAAAACGCACCTGTGTTTTTAAGTAAGGGATTTTGAATTTTAAGACCATATGGGAGTTTTTGCGAAATATTTAGGTTTGTTTTTGCCTTTGAAAATCAAGATAAAAAGAAATTTTTGACGAATTTGCAAAGACGTTCCATATTCCTTTGATATGTGCTAGATTTCCCATATGTTAGACGCAACTTTTGAAACCGTTCAGAAATATATACGCTCCCGTGAAAGGGATATGGTTCAGCTTGAAAAACTTCTTACTGAAAATCCGGCACTTGCTCCTGAAAACGGCGGGCAGGGGGAACTGAATAAGGCTCTCGCTCTTACCGAATGGCTTACGGAAAACGGTTTTTCCGACATTCAGCGCTTTGATGCGCCCGACAGCCGTGTCGAAAGCGGAGTTCGTCCAAGCCTTGTGGTTACTGTTCCCGGCGAATCGGACGATTTTTCTATTTGGAGCATGGCGCATTTGGACGTTGTGCCTGTGGGGGAACCGAAACTGTGGGAAAGCGACCCGTGGAGTCTTTTGGAAAAGGACGGAAAACTTTTCGGGCGTGGTGTTGAAGATAATCAGCAGGGACTGGTTTCTTCTGCGTTTGCTGCTCTCGCCCTTATAAAAAACGGCGTAAAACCTAAGCATACTGTAAAACTTCTTTTTATGGCGGACGAGGAAGTCGGTTCGAAATACGGTATAATTTGGCTTTTGAAAAACACGTCTCTGTTCAGAAAAGATGACATAATTCTTATTCCGGACGGCGGAGATTCCAAGGGCGAAACTATTGAGGTTGCGGAAAAAAATATTCTTTGGCTGAAAGTTCATGTAAAAGGAATTCAGACGCATGGAAGTCGCCCCGACCAAGGAAACAACGCCTGTATCGCTGCCAACGATTTGAGCATGAGGCTTTTCGGATTGCAGAAAGTCTTTTCTAAACGGAATCCGCTTTTCGAGCCGAACTATTCTACGTTTCAGCCTACTATGCGATATTCAAATGTGGCGGGAATAAACATAATCCCCGGCGAAGAAACTTTCTGCATGGACTGCCGAATTCTTCCGTGCTATTCCTTGGATCAGGTGCTTTCACGGGTGGAATATGAGATTTCAGCCGTAGAGAAAAAATACGGTGTCGAAATCTGCTACGAGGTCGCCCAAAGTTCTGAAAGTCCTGCAACGCCTGTTGATTCCCCTGTAGTGAAAAAACTTTCCGAAGCCTTGTTGCAGGTCAGAGGTATAAAGGCGCGGACCATCGGAATTGGCGGCGGAACTGTAGGTGCGGAACTAAGACGGGAAGGTTACGCCTGCGCCGTATGGTCGACGCTTGATGAATGCGCCCATATGCCGAACGAATATTGCGTGATTTCCAACATGGTAAAAGACGCTGAAACGATGGCGTATTTTTTCATGAATTGATATGCGTTCTAAAATCCGGGGACATTCGATGATTTTAGGATTTCGGCGGTTTTTTGAATGTCCTAAAACGATTTTCCGGACGCTTGTGAGTCCTAATCGACCTTTTTCCGCCAAAACTATCAGTTTTTAGAGCAAAGCCTAAAGCTGCTTTTTCTTTCGGAAAATCGCTTCGTTGAAGAAACGTTTTAATATCATTATAATTTTACAATGTTTCGTTTGTATGTTGAAAGAAAGCCGGGTTTTGAAAACGAGGCTAAGACTTATTTTTCTCAATTTAAGAATTTTCTAGGAATTTCGGGCTTGACCGGAGTTCGTTATCTGAACCGCTATGATGTGGAAAATGTTGATTTGTCCGTGGGGAAAGCCGCCGCCGTAAGGATATTTTCCGAGCCACAAAGCGATTTTGTTTTTTTTGAAAAACCGGAAATTTCTTCGGATTCAGCTGTGGTAATTTGGGAATATCTTCCCGGTCAGTATGACCAACGAGCCGACAGTGCCGAACAATGCTTGAATCTTTTGCAGGCGGAACTCGTTTCATCTAGGAATGAAAGCAAAAATCTTCCTGTTGTCCGTTCTGCAAAGATGGTGATTTTGGAAGGAAAACTTTCTTTGGACGATGTTTCTAAAATTCAAAATTATCTTGTAAATCCTGTTGACAGCCGCCTTGCCGACGAAAAAATCCCCGAAACACTAAAAATCGAAGCCGAAGAACCTTGCGATATTCCGGCGGTTGAAGGTTTTATAAAATTTTCAGCGGAAGAACTCGAATCTTACAGAATAGGCTCGGCACTTGCGATGGATGCCGCCGATATCAAGTTTCTGCAGGATTATTTTATAGAAGAAGGTCGCGACCCCACGGAAACCGAAATCCGTGTGATTGACACCTATTGGTCGGACCATTGCCGTCATACGACTTTTTTAACGGAACTCAAGGAGATAAAAATTGAAGAAGGTCCTTATTCTTCCCTCTTTGAAAAATCTTTGCGGAATTACAATTCCATGCGGAACGAGATTTATGGAAACCGAACAGAAAAGCCTTTTTGCCTTATGGACATGGCTGTAATCGGAATGAAATATCTTAAAAAGCACGGAAAACTTGAAGATTTGGAAGTAAGTGAGGAAAACAACGCCTGCTCTGTTTTCATAAATGTTCATTGTACCTCCGGAGCGGACGGAAAGCCTTCCGATTATAACGAACGCTGGCTCATGATGTTCAAAAACGAGACCCATAACCATCCGACTGAAATCGAGCCTTTTGGCGGTGCGGCGACTTGCATAGGAGGCGCGATTCGAGACCCTCTTTCGGGACGCAGCTGGGTCTACCAGGCGATGCGTGTAACCGGTGCTTCCGATCCGACGACTCCGCTGAGCGAAACACGCAAAGGAAAACTTCCGCAGCTGAAAATTTGCAGGGAAGCGGCGCACGGTTTTTCTGCCTATGGAAATCAGATTGGGCTTTCGACGGGACAGGTTACCGAGTTCTATCATCCCGGATACGAGGCAAAACGCATGGAACTTGGTGCGGTAATCGCCGCTGCTCCTTCGGACACGGTGATTCGGGAACGCCCCGAAGCGGGGGACATTGTTCTTTTGCTTGGCGGCGGAACGGGGCGGGACGGAATCGGTGGAGCTACGGGTTCGTCCAAGGTTCATACTGAAAAATCCGTTACAAGTGCCGCCGCCGAGGTTCAGAAAGGAAATGCCGTAGAAGAACGGAAAATCCAGCGTCTGTTCAGAAAAAAGGACGTGAGCCTTATGATTCGCAGGTGCAATGATTTTGGAGCAGGGGGAGTTGCAGTTGCTATCGGTGAACTTGCGTCCGGACTTCTTATAAATCTTGACGCAGTGCCTAAAAAATACGACGGCTTGAACGGAACGGAACTTGCCATCTCCGAAAGTCAGGAAAGAATGGCGGTCGTCGTGCGTGAATGTGATGCGGAAAAGTTTATTGCCGAAGCCGCAAAGGAAAATCTTTTGGCTGTGAAAGTCGCCGATGTTACAGATTCGGAAAGGCTTGTGATGAAATGGCGTGGGAAAACAATCGTGGATATAGCCCGTAAATTTCTTGATGCGGCAGGCGCACACCACGAAACATGCGCATTTATCGAAAGTCCTGAAAGCCGAGAGACATCGCCTTTGGTGAACGCCCTTGATTCTGTGAAAAATGTGCTTTCGCTCGGAACTGGAAAAGAAATCCTTAAAAAAGCCTGGCTTTTTAACATGAACGATTTGGCAGTTTGTTCCCAGCGCGGGCTTTCCGAACGTTTTGATGGTTCTATCGGCTCTTCGTCAGTGCTTTTTCCTTTCGGTGGAAAATATCAGGCGACCCCTGAGGCCGGAATGTGCGCAAAAATTCCCGTGCAAAGTCCATTTGAAACTTCGACCGTAAGCATTATGTCGCACGGTTTTGATCCGCGGGTAGGAAAATGGTCGCCTTGGCACGGCTCTCAGGTTGCGGTTCTTTCTTCGCTTGCAAAAATCGCTTGCATGGGCGGAAATACGGAAAACGTCCGCTTTTCTTTTCAGGAGTTTTTCGGAAGGGCGACGGACGAGCGGCGTTGGGGATATCCTGCGGCTGCTCTTCTCGGTGCGCTCGATGCCCAGATTGCTACGGGCTGTGCTTCAATCGGCGGAAAGGATTCCATGTCGGGTTCGTTTGAAGAACTGGATGTTCCGCATACTCTGGTGAGTTTTGCAACGACTTACGGCGACGTCGCCCAAATCACAAGTGCTTCATTCAAATCAGCTGGACACAATGTTTATCTTGTGAGCGTCCCGTATTCGGAAGAGCTTGCTCCGGATTTTGCTTCGTTCATGAAGAATTCAAAGCGTCTTTACAGCCTTAATGCCGAAGGAAAAATTGCCGCTATGTACCCTGTCGGTGCGGGCGGAATTGCAGAATCTGTAACTAAGATGGCTTTCGGAAATCGCATCGGAATTAAAATTGAAAATATTCCGTATTCTGCGACAAAAATCGGTGAGAATCAAAAACATTCTTCTTCCGAACATGATTTTTTCACTCCGCTTTACGGCTCTATAATCGTAGAAGCGAACGAAAAACTTTCTGCATCGGATTTTGAAGACGGAACTTTTTTTATTTTGGGAAAAACGATTTCTGAATCGGAAATTTTTATTTCGGTTGCCGGAATCGAAGAATGTAGGATTCTGCTTTTTGAGGCGGAAGAATCTTGGGAAGGCAGGCTAAAATCAGTCTTTCCGCCCGTAAGTTCGTTTTCGCAAGAGGAAAAACTTCCGGATTTTGCAAAAAAAATCCACAGTTCTTTGAGCGAGATAAGAAAAAATCCCATATTCGTAAATTCTGGCGCAAAACCAAGGGTTGTGATTCCCGTGTTTCCGGGGACTAACTGCGAATTCGACATGGCTCGCGCGTTCGATTTGGCAGGTGCGGAAACAAGGATTTTGGTGCTTGCAAACAGAACTCCCGAAATGCTTTCCCGCTCCCTTAGCGAATTTTCCAAAGAATTGAAGGATGCGAATATTCTTGCGCTTGCAGGAGGATTCAGCGCCGGCGACGAACCCGATGGTTCTGCAAAATTCATCGCAAATTGTCTTAGAGAAAGTCGCATCGCAGATGAAATCATGAATCTTTTGAAAAAACGCGACGGACTTGTTCTTGGAATCTGCAACGGATTTCAGGCGCTTGTGAAAACCGGACTTGCAATATATGGCGAAATCCGTGATATGAAAAGCGATATGCCTACTTTGACGTACAACAGAATAGGTCGTCATGTAAGCAGAATCGTAAGAACACGCATGGTAAGTGCCTCAAGTCCGTGGGCTTTAGATCCAAGCGTTGTAGATTTGCGTGTTCATCTTGTGCCTGTAAGCCACGGTGAAGGTCGTTTTGTCTGCGATGAAGAAACCGCCGAAAGACTTTTTGAGAACGGTCAAGTTTTTTCGCAATATGCGGACGAATTTGGAAATCCCACGCTTTCAGAGCCTGACAATCCGAACGGTTCTTGCTATGCAATCGAAGGACTTACAAGCCCGGACGGGCGTGTGCTTGGTAAAATGGGACACAGCGAGCGGACGCTTGGAAAAGCTTTGAACGGAGCTTCCATCGACCTTATAAAAAACGTCGCAGGAAATCCGCTTTTGAACGAATCTGAAAATTCGTGCCAAAATATTTTTGCGGCAGGCGTAAGATATTTTAAGTAAGGAAATGTTTTTTGCCGAAGGAAAGTTTTTCCTTTATTGCAAAAGTTTTATTGCGTAATGAAAAAACGGTGTTTAAAATACGCCTAGGCGTTTTTAGTTTTATTAGGAGAAAATATGAAAAGAATCTGCTTTATTTTGATTTGTACTTTATCGGTTCTGCTTGTTTCGTGCGGCAGTAAAAAAAATGCGAACGGCTGGTTTTCGGATTTTGAAGCGGCAAAACGTGCTGCAAAATCCAAAGGCAAAAATATCGTTCTTTTTGTGAACTCAATATACGACACAAAGGGAACGGAAGACGGAGTGAGTCTTTTGCTCGATACTCCTGAGTTCACCAAGTCTGTTTCCGAAGATTTTGTGTGCGTGCATTTTGATTTTTCAAAGATTCCTGAAATCATGGGGCAAGATCCGACTTCTCTTACGGGCAGTGAACAAAAATCGCTTGAGAAAAAGCAGAGCGCCCTTTTGGAGCAGATGAAATTTGCAGATCTTTACGGGATAAGGGAAACGCCAGCTTTGCTCATAATTTCAAAAGACGGATTCTACATCGCTTCGGTTAATTTTGACTATCTTGAATCGGCAGTATCTTCGTATAAAAGTGCGGTCTACATGGAAATCGGAACTGTTCAGGATTTTGAGGAACGCCTCCGAACCGCACGGAAAGGCGATTTGGTTTCAAGAATGAATGCATACAATCAGATTCTTGAAGAAACAGAAGAGTACAGGCGTCCGATTTTCTATGAGCTTTGGAAGGAAGCCGCGGCGTTGGACAAAAAGGACGAAAGCGGTCTTTTGGGAAAATTCATGACGGAATGCGCCCATGTGGAAGCCACAAATCTTATAAATGAAAAAAAGTTTGAGGAAGCGTCAGCCGTATACGAAAAATATGCAAGCGACGAGCGTATGTCCGCAGAAGAAAAGCAGGTGCTTTATTTTTTTGCGACGCAACCGTACAGTTCTTCAAACCTTATAAAATACGATGAAGTTTTAAGGCTTCTTGAACTCTCTTATGCCGCCGCCCCTGAAAGCGAGTACGCTTCAAGTATAAAAGCTGCCCTTGATGAAGTTAGAATGTACGCCGCCGAAGCTGCGGAACAAAACACTCAGGAAATGTTTGACGAAAAATAGACAAAATTGAAAGATTTATCCGTGACGGCTCTTGCGGTGGCTTCGGTTTTGCTGCTTACGCTTTCAATGCTTTTTTCAATCTCTGAAAGTTCGTTTTTGGCGATGAACAAGCTTAGGCTCAGGATTTTGCGCAAAAAAAAAGACAAAAGGGCTTTGCGTGCTGGAAAACTTCTTGATAGAAAAGAGTTTCTGATGAACAGCCTTCTTGTGGCAAACGATTTGGTGAACATACTCCTTTCTTCGATTATCACCGTGGTCGCCATGAAGTTTTTCGGAAAGAAGGGCGTTGGAATTGCGACTTTTGTCGTTACGATTTTTCTTTTGGTTTTCGGGGAAATTACGCCAAAGACGCTTTCCACAAGGAATCCTGACGGAATCGCATATGCGTTGAGTTTTTTTGTGTCCGTTGTGGTAAAAATTCTTAGTCCTGTTGTATACGTTTTTACTTTTGTTAGCCGAATCGCCCTAAAATGCATGGGAATCGATGTAAAAAAGCCCAAACAGTCCTATTCGGAAGAGGACATAAAATCGTTCATAGACGCAGGAGCCGAAACGGGCGTTCTTGAGCAGGGCGAAAACACTATGATGACGCGTGTTTTTAAGTTTTCCGACCTTGAGGCGCAGAGCGTTATGATTCCCCGGACGGCAATCGTCGCTTTGAAGGACGATTCTTCGTTCGCCGAAGTGCTTGAAGTTGCAAAGCGAACGGGATTTTCGTGTTTTCCCGTTTACAGTAAAAATATCGACGATGTTGTGGGCATTTTTTACCTGAAGGATTTACTAAGATATTCCCAAAAAGATTTCAACATAAAAGCCGCGATGAGACTTCCGGTGTTTGTTCCGGGAACGATAAAAATTTCTTCCGTTCACGAGATTTTCAGGGAGCGGAACGAAACTATGGCGATTGTCATGGACGAATATTCCGGTACAGACGGAGTTATAACCAAGGAAGACATAGTTCGGGAAATCTTCGGGAAAAACGGATTTTCCACACCATGGCGGAACAGCGGCGGAATTGCATCCAGCATAATCGATAAAAAATCTTTTGAAATTGACGGAACTACCTTGCTTTCGGATTTCAAAGAACTTACAGGCACGGAACTGAAGTCCTGCGTCAATGAAACTTTAGGCGGCTGGATAACCGAAAAACTTGACAGGCTTCCCATGCCTTTCGACAGCATTCGCTTTGAAAACATCGTATTTACCGTGAAAACCATTCATAAAAGAAGGATAAAAACCGTTCGCGTGGAAATCCTTGACAAGGAAGATAGCGATGAATAGTCTTAAAACTTTTTTGACGCTCTTTGTCCTTGTGTTTATTCTTAAAATAATCGCCTTTTTTGCAGGCTCTGAAACAGCGTATCTTTCGATTACAAAAATAAAAATGCGTAAACTCGTGAACGAAAAGCGGAAAAACGCAAAAACCGCTTCAGCTCTTAAAGAAAACATCGACGAACTTTTGACAATCATTTTAATCGGCACTAATTTTATGAACACTTTGGCTTCGGCTTTGGCGACTGCGCTTGCGGTTCAGATTGCATCTTCAACGGCGGTGCGGCTTTCGGGTGCGTCCGTTCCGGGAGTAGCGTCAGCCGTTTCGACGATTGTAATAACTTTTTTTGCCACGACATTCGGTCAGATTGTTCCTAAAACGGCGGCTCTTATAAAGACGGAAGAAATCGTTCTTAAAAACGCCATGCCGCTTTTTGTCCTTGAAAAGATTTTTTTTCCGATTGTCTGGATTTTTTCACTTCTTTCAAAATCTACCGCCGCTCTTGCCAAAAAAATATGGAAATTCGACAACGTTACGATTACTGAGGAGGAGCTGGCGGCTCTGTTTGAGGTCGGGGCGAATGAAGGAACTCTAGAGGCTGACGAAAGCCGTATGCTGAACAAAATATTTAAGTTCAACGATTTAATCGTACATGACCTTATGAAGCATCGTTCTTTGGTTCAGTCTGTAAGCCAAGATTCCACAAAAAACGAAATCGTCAAAAAATTCAACGAGACGGGACTTAAACTTATTGCCGTTTACAGAATTTCTCCTGAAAATATAGTCGGCGTAATTCATTACAAGTCCCTTCTTTTGGGCGAAAAATCGTCCGACACGGGAAAAGGCTATGCGCAGAATGTGATGCACGAGGTTATGTTCGTGCCGGAAACGCTTACCGCTCTTGAACTTCTTTCAAAGTTCAGAAAGCAAAAAACGGAATTTGCCGTGGCGCTGAACGAGCAGGGAAGTCTTTCGGGCATTGTTACGATGGACGATATTTTGCGTGTGGTGTTCGGTAGAATTACGGAAGAAAAAAACAGTTTGCCTGCGGAAAAAAGAATCAAACTTGTGGAGTCGGGCGAATTTTTAGTTCCGGGCGAACTTCAGCTGGATGACCTGAACGATTTTTTTGGTTTTGGTTTGAAATCCGACGAGTTCATGACTTTGGGAGGCTGGCTTTTGGAAAGATTCGGCTATCTTCCCTCAGTCGGCGAAAAAATCCGCTGGAAAAATGCTGTTTTTACGGTTGAAGAGCAGGCGCAACGCCGGATTCTTTCCGTTCGGATAAAACTTTCTTTTAGTAAATGAAAAAAATAAAATCTTCTGTGTGAAAAATTTTATGCGCCTTTTTTTACTCCGAAATGACGCATTTACGGATTTCTGCTATAATTTTTTTATGAAACGAACTCCTTGCTACACGAGTGTTTATTACGACGACGATGTTGTGGTTCTTAACAAAACATCGGGGCTTCTTGTAGCCGCCGATAGATACGACTTGGATGCGCCTCGCCTCGATGTAGAAGCATCTGCTGAGTTCGGCCGCCTTTATGCCGTCCACAGAATTGACAAAGACACGTCGGGAATCATAATCTATGCAAGGAATAGCGAAGCCCATCAAAATCTTTCGGAGCAGTTTGAAAATCGAAAAATATTGAAGATTTATCATTGCCTTGTCCGCGGTCGCCCCATGTGGGAGTCGCAGTCGGTTTCTTTGCCGCTTTTGACTGACGGAGATTCCCGCCACAGAACCGTGGTGAACAAAAGAATCGGAAAAACATCGTTCACGGATTTTAGGTTTATGGGCGGAGCCGGAATCTATTCGTGGATTGAGGCAAAACCTAAGACCGGACGGACGCATCAAATCAGGGTGCATCTTTCGGAAATCGGTTTTCCGATTGTGTGCGATTCTCTTTACAGCGGAAACCAAAAACCGATTCGCCTTAGCGAACTTAAACGGAACTGGCATGGAGACGAGCATGAGGAAGTGCCTTTGCTCAATCGGCTTGCGCTTCACGCCTACGGGATTTGTTTTTTTCACCCGAAAAGCGGTGAGCGACTTTCGCTTACAGCTCCTTATCAAAAAGACATGGATGCGTTAAGGCGGCAGATGGCAAAACTTTATAGATTCGATCCGTTGGAAGAGCAAGGGCGGTAGGAACATGATTTTTGTTGAAAAGAAAAAAATTATCGTTTTTTTTCTGGGGATTTTTTCAAGCCTTGCGATATTCGCTTTTTCTTTGAATCCGCTAAAATCGTCCGAAAATCGCGCCGTGTTTTCGTTTTCGCCTTCAATCGGGTCTACATACGGGGTGATGAACGAATATGTGTTCGACACCTCAACAGGAAAAGACATAAAACTCAGCGAACTGAACTGGGACGTGATTCCGATATGTTTTGTCGGTTTGGGAGCAAACATTTCGTACAGCATTTTTGATTTTTCGTTTTATGCCATGAATTATTTCGGTTCGGCAAGCGCTTCCATGCGGGACAGCGACTGGCAGAATTTCAATGACAGAAACATGAAGACAAACTATTCGATAAGCGAAAACACGATTAACAAGGCTTTTGCGTTCGGAGCGGATTTTAAGGTTTCGGCAATAAAAAACCGTTTTGTGGATTTTAAAGGAACGCTTTCGCTGGAATACACATTTTTTGATTTTTCCGCAAGGAACGGTTACGGTTGGTACGGCGACAGACTTCACACAAAACTTCCCATGGATGTCGCATGGAACGACCCTAAGGCAATGTTCTATGGCGTTGGAAAACTTTCGGGAATCGACTATCAACGCTCGCATTTTTTTACATGGACAGGGCTTGAACTTTGTTTTTCGCCGATTCGTTTTGTAAGTTTGTGCGCCTCTTTTTCAGTTTCCGCTTTTTCTCTTGTCTCATCGCTTGATACGCATTATGGAAAAACTTCGTATTATGACAGGTCGCTGTCGTTCTTTTCGGGGATTAAACAAGACTATTGTGTGTTCCTGAATTTTTCTTCCAACGTAAAAGTGAGGTTCGGCTTGAGTTTTTGCGACACTTCACTTTCAATAGGGCAGGATTCTTACAAATTCAATGACGGATATAAAGAATTTAATGACGCGCATTCCGGGAACAGCGAAAATCTTTGGTCTTGGAGCGTTGCGTATATGTTCAAAGTGAACTAAAAATATGGTTTGAAAGCAGCATCAAATCCGGCTTTTGCTTTTGAACCTTTTTGGATTTTATAGGATTTTATTTGAATCGAAAAAAAACACATATGGAGAATGATATGAACGAAAACAAAATTCCTTTACGAAAAGATGTTCCGCTAAGCGACAAGTGGAATCTTTCTTCGATTTACAAGGACGATTCCGACTGGGAATGCGACCTTAAAAAGATTTCCGACGAAACGGAAAAAGTCGCAGCGTTCAAAGGAAAACTTTCCGAATCCAAGGAAAAACTTTTGGAAGCGTTTGCCTCTTATGAAAAGGTGAATCTTCTGATGGAAACGGTTTACCATTACGCCTCTCTTAAACATTCTGCGGACGAAGGCGATTCTTCTTGCGCAGATATGGAAGGGCGGGCTTTGATGGCATATACGGAAATGTCAGGTGCTTTGAGTTTTTTTGAGCCGGAACTTCAGTCCATTGATGAAAAAAAACTTAGAGACTGGATTTCGCTTGATGAGTTCAAAAACTACAGGATTTATGTGGAAAAACTTTTGCGCCTTAAAAAATATATTTTGAGCGAAAAGGAAGAACGCATTCTTTCGCTTCAAGGACCGGCTTCCCAAACTTCCGAAAATGCGTTCAGCATGCTCACGAACGTTGACCTCAATAAGACTTTCGGTTTTGTGCTTGTCGGCGGAGAAAATCAGCCTCTTACACAGACAACATTTTCTACTTTCCTTAAAAATCAGAATCGTTCCGTGCGGGAAAACGCATACAAAATGTTTTACAACAAACTTGAAGAAAATCAGAACACATTGGCGGCATTGTATGCCGGCAGCGTGAATCAGGATGTGTTTATGGCTCGCGCTCGCGGTTATGATTCCAGTTTGCACCGCGCTCTTTTCGGAAACAACATTCCGCTTTCGGTTTACAAAAATCTTGTGGAATGCGTCCATAAAAATCTTGGAACTCTGCACAAATATTATGCGCTCAGAAAAAAAGTTCTGGGTTTGAGCGAACTTCGTCATTACGATGTTTATGTTCCGCTTGTAAAATCTGTAAATGTCCGCACGGAATATGCGCAGGCGGTTGAACTTTGCAGAAATGCGCTTTCTCCATTGGGAAAAGAATACACGGATAGACTTTGCGATGGACTTTCGGACGGCTGGGTTGACCGGTACGAAAATCAGGGAAAACGTAGCGGCGCTTTTTCAAGCGGTTCTTACATCGGAAATCCGTATATTCTTTTGAATTACGACAAGGACGACATAAGGGATGTGTTCACGATGGCGCATGAAGGCGGCCACAGCATGCATTCTTGGTATTCCGTTCATAACAATCCTTTTTTGAGTTACGATTACACAATTTTTGAGGCGGAAGTTGCGTCAACATTCAACGAGTCGCTTCTGTTCAACCATCTTTTGAAGACTGCGAAAAGCGATGACATGAAAAAATATCTTCTTTCCATGCGTGCCGACGACATTCTTGCGACGCTCCACAGGCAGACAATGTTTGCGGAATTCGAACTTAAAACACATCAGGCGGTGGAAAGCGGAAAGCCTTTGACTGCGGATTTTCTCAGAAAGATTTACAGGGAACTTTTGGAACTCTATTTCGGAAATGAAATTGTGCTTGAAGAAAACAGCGACATGGAAGGCTTGAGGATTCCTCATTTTTACAGTGCGTTCTACGTTTACAAATATGCTACGGGAATAAGCGCAGCCTTGGCTTTGTCAAAACGAGTTTTGAACGGCGGCGAGCAGGAACGGGAGGATTATTTCAAATTCCTGAAATCCGGCGGCTCAAGATATCCTATAGAAAGTCTTAGAATTGCCGGCGTTGATATGGAATCCGCCAAGCCCGTTCAGGATGCCTTGGATGAATTTGCGGCTTTGGTGGAGCAGTTGGAAAAAATCCTTTGACGAAAGTGCACTGACTCTTCCATTACAATGCCAGAATCTTTTTCAGGCGGCGTTTTATTTTTTTTGAAGGACCGGAGTTCCTTATCGAAACGGTTGGAATTCCGGTCTTTTTGTATTCCGAGCGTAGATTTTTTTGTGCGTTGAATCGTTGAAAGATTTTTGAAAGCGAAAGTCCGTCTCTTTTTTTTGCTCTTTTTATCCGTGTGAAAAACGGCGCTTCCACAAATAAAATTTTTGAGCAAAGCGAAAGGATTTCAGGTGTCTTGAACGCTACCGTTGCGTTTATTGCTATGTTTTTTCCATCGTTTGCGTTCACAAAATCTTTTGTAAGGTCTACGACTTTCGGATAAACAAGAGCTTCCTGCTTTTTCAGAAGCTCTTTGTCGGAAAAAACAAGGCTTCCCAATGCACGGCGGTTTATGCTTCCGTTGGGATTTTTTAAAATTATGCGCATTTTTTCCGCTTCGTCTTTGAATGTCGAATAAATTTCTTCCGAATAAATTTCGATTGCCTTGTGAACAAGAACGTCTGCGTCTATGCAGGAAAAACCGAATTCTTCAAGGAGCGAAGAAATATAGTTTTTCCCAGCCGCCATTTTTCCTGTTACGCAGATAATCAATGGAATTCTCCCCAATTTTTTCCGCTTTCTATCGAAACTTTGAGCGGAACGCTAAGTTTTACTGCGTTTTCCATCATTTCTTTGATTATGCATACGGTTTCGTCAATTGCTTTTGGATTTTCCGGGCATTCACATATAAGTTCGTCGTGAACTTGCAAAAGAAGCCGCGCGCCGTTTTTCGCGTTTCTTAGGGCTTTGTCCACATCGCACATGGCTTTTTTTACGATGTCCGCTGCGCTTCCTTGGACGGGAGTGTTTATCGCGATTCGTTCGGCGGCGGCTTTTTCGACTTTGTTTGCGCTTTTTATGCCGTTTATGTATCTTCGCCTGCCGAAAATCGTTTCGACATAACCTGAATCTTCCGCCTTTAAGATTGTCTCCACCTTGAATTTTGTTATGTCCGAATACAGCCTGTCGTAATTTTCGATGAAGCCTGCCGCCTCTGTGCGTGAGATTCCCAAATCGTTTGCAAGCCGGAATGCGCTCATTCCGTAAATGACACCGAAATTTATTGTCTTTGCGGTGCGACGCATTTCAGGCGTTACGTTTTCCTCCGTTACGCCATAGATTAGGGCTGCCGTTGCCTTGTGAACGTCGGTTCCTTCCAAAAACGCCCTTTTCATGTTTTCGTCTCCGCTGAGGTGCGCAAGAACCACAAGTTCTATTTGCGAGTAATCGGCGGAAATCAATACGCAGCCTTCAGGGGCGGTGAATGCGCTTCTGATTTTTCGTCCTGCTTCGTTCCGCACGGGAATGTTCTGAAGATTCGGGTCTCTGCATGAAAGCCTTCCGGTAGCGGTTCCCGTCTGAACAAAATCCGTGTGTATTCTTTGGTTTTTGTCGCAAAGTTTTGGAAGCGTCTCGACGTATGTGGACTTGAGTTTTGAAAGTTCCCTGAATTCAAGAATCATTTTAGGAACGGAATCGTACATCGAAAGTTCTTCCAAAACGGCTGTGTCTGTGGAAAAACCCGTTTTTGTCTTTTTTCCGGGCTTTAGTTTCCGCTCCTCAAAAAGCACGGTCTGAAGTTGTTTTGGCGACGCGATATTGAACGAATGCCCGACTTCTTCGTAAATTGCCTTTTCCGCCTCTTCGATTCCCGCTGAAAGTTCTTCGTTGTATTTGTTCAGGGCATCCGGATTCAGATGGATTCCTGCAATTTCCATTTCCGCGAGGATTGGAAGTACCTGCATTTCCGTCAGAACAAAAAGTTCGTAAAGATTCTGCTCCTTCAGCATTTTTTCGGTTTTTGCCCAAAGCTGATACGTAAAATCCGCATCCTCTGCGGCGTACGGAACTGCCCTTTCAAGTTCTATGTCCGAAAAATTCTGCCCCTTAGGAACGATTTCGCTGTACTCGATTCCTTTCAAGTGAAGATAACGCTCCGCCATGTATTCAAGACCGTAGGAATTTTTCCCCATCCTGTCGGGCGAAAGAAGCCAGCCTGCGACCATAGTGTCAAAAATATTGCAGGCGGGTTTTCCGTTTTTGAACGACATTCCGTTTGAACGCAGAACTTTGTAGTCGAACTTTCCGTTATGAAAAATCACAGTGATTTCAGGATTTTCAAAAAGCCGCAAAAGCTGAGAAAATGCTTTTTCCTTTGGAATAAAATCGGCGTCTTCAAAAATATTTGTTGTGTAAAGCGGAACGTAAACCGCTTTGCCTGCTTGGACGCAAAGACTGAAACCTACGATTTGCGTGTTCATCGTGTCAAGCGAGGTTGTTTCTGAATCGAAGGCAACGACTTTTTCGTTTGTTGCGGCATCTACAAAAGATTCAAGTTCTTCAAGACGGGTTATAACGCTGTATTCGCCGTGATTTTCCTTACATTCTTCTTGAACGTCGGTCGCATTGTCTTCGTTTGATTTTTTTGCGGCGTTTTTTTCGTTTTTGCCGGAAGAGACGGAAAGTTTTTCTGCGTGAGGTAAAGTTGTTTTTTTGAAAGGCGAGGCACTTTTGTCTCCGAGTTCAAAATAGGATTTTGCGACCGCAAATGCTCCGTATTTTTCAAGGATTTTTCCTGCATCCGAAAAATTGTAGTCAATCTCCTTTGAAAGAAGAGAATCTATCGACGGACACGGAACATTTTCTTCAAGGCGGACAAGTTTTTGTGAAAAATATGCGTTTTCCTTTCCGTCGATGAGTTTTTTTTGCATTGCGCCTTTGATTTTTTCGATGTTGGCGTAGATCCCGTCAAGGTTGTTGTATTCCGATAAAAGTTTTGCCGCGGTTTTTACGCCTACCCCATGAACGCCGGGAATATTGTCCGAGGAATCCCCGAAAAGCGAAAGCAAATCCAAAATCTGTTTAGGCTCTACGCCCCATTCAGCCTGAACTCCGTCAGTTTTTGTGAGTTTCCAGCCGCCGTTTTCCGGTTTTAGAATGTTCGTGTTTTCCGTTACGAGCTGCATCAAATCCTTGTCGCCGCTTAGAATTCTGCATTGTCGACCGATTTTTTCGCATTTTTTTGCTACCGTGGCGATTATGTCGTCCGCCTCGTAGCCGTCGCATTGCAGCACGGGAACTCCCATTGCCTCAAGGATTTCGGTTATCCACGGAACTTGCGCATGAAGGTCGTCGGGAGTTTTGTTGCGAGTGGCTTTATATTCGCTGAACATTTCGTGGCGGAATGTTTTTGTTTTTGAGTCCATCGCCGCAATCAGGCAGGACGGATTGTAGTGTTCAAAAATGAAATGCAGATTCCTGAAAAATCCGAATAGCGCGCTGATGTTTTGCCCCTGCTTATTGGTCAACGGGCGGTTCACGAACGCAAAATAGCAACGGAAGATAAGTCCGTAGGAATCAAGGATGTATACGGTGTCGTTCATGCGGAATATTTTATCATGATTTTGCTATCTTTATCGTAAAAATGATGAAAGATTCTGAAAAAACTGATATACTTTCAACTCTTGATTTGCACTTTTTGCAGAATCGGAAGCGCAGTTAAAATTCGTCTATAAAATGCAGGTTGATTTTTGGAGAATTCAATGAAAAGAGAAATAAGAGACAGCGTGGTGATTGGATTCGCCCTTTTTGCGATGTTCTTTGGTGCGGGAAATCTTATATTTCCTCCGCATCTTGGTTTTTTGAGTGGCTCAAAATGGTTCATAACTCTTCTGTCGTTCGCTCTTACCGGAATCGGTCTTCCCATGCTGGGGATTTTTGCGGTCGGAAAATCGGGCGGCGACATACAAAGTTTTGCGGGCAAGGTTCATCCTGTGTTTGCCGATACGCTTGGAACAGTGATAATGCTTGCGATCGGTCCTCTTCTTGCGATGCCGAGAACCGCCGCCACCACCCACGAGATAAGTGTTCAGCCGTTCCTTCCGAGTGTAAGCCCGATTGTTACTTCGGTTGTATTTTTTGGACTGGTGCTTTTGGTCTCCGTTTTTCCGTCAAGGGTTGTGGGGGCGGTCGGAAAATACATAACGCCTTTTTTGATATTGGTTCTTTCTGCGATAATAATCCGTGCTTTCATAGAGCCTGTAGGCGTTCCCGTGGCTTACGAAACGGAGAATCGTTTCAGGGCGGGATTTTTGGAAGGCTACCAGACCATGGACACGCTGGCCTCCATTCTTTTTGCGACGATAGTGATTCGGGCAATAAAAAGCCGCGGCTATAAATATGAAACTTCCATTGTTCGCATGAACATCGCGGCAGGCACAATCGCCGGCCTCGGACTTCTGCTTGTGTACGGCGGACTTATGTATGCCGGTGCATACAGCGGCTCTGTGTTTGAAAAAGATATTGTAAGAACAAAACTGCTTATCGGAATCTGCGGAAAACTTTGGGGAACGGCAGGAAAAAGCATTCTTGCGCTTTCGATGGCTCTTGCATGCTTCACTACAGCCGTCGGTTTGGCAGCAAGCGCAGGTCAATATTTTGAAAAACTGTTCAGAGGAAAGGTTTCGTACAGGGTGATAGTGGTTGTCGTGTGCATATTAAGTTGCGTTCTTGCAAATCTTGGTGTCGAAAAAATAATCAAATATTCATATCCTTTGCTTCAGGCTCTTTATCCCGTGTGCATATTCCTTACGCTTATAAATCTTTTGGACCGTTTTGTGCCGAACAGATTTTATTATTTGGGCGGAACTATAGGAACGTTGTGCGTGAGTGTGCTTGATGCTGTCGTTTCAAGCCAGGATTTGATCGGACTTGATACAACCGCCATTTCCGCCTTTTTGCAGAAACTTCCTCTGTCGCAGCTTGGAATTTCTTGGATTGTGCCGGCAATCGTGTTCGCTTTTGCGTTCGGTTTGATTTTCAGGAACAAGGGAAAAAAAGAATAGAAAAGACGATTTTACTTTCCACTCACGGAATTTGTGGGCGGTAAAAATCCGTTTCCGCAAAAATCCGTGCGTTTTATGCTTTATTTTTTTTCTTGAATTTGTTGATTATTTCGGTGGGAAACATTTCTTTCAGATTCTGCAAGTTCAACGAGAACGTTTGCTGCTCTTGGAACATGGCTGAAATCTGTTTTTGGTAAATTTCGTTTATTTTGTAGCGGATTATTTCCTGCTTTGCGCTTAGTTCAACGCCTACTTCAAACGGTTTTTCGATAAAAGCGAATTTTCCGATTTTTTCGAAAGGTTTGAATCCGTTTTTCTGCGTTATAAGATTTTCGAATTCTTTGAA